>NZ_VRVA01000050.1:0-38788 GCF_008039945.1 Methylobacterium sp. WL64 | reverse complement strand
CCTTCACGGCGGCGACGGCGGCGTCACGGGCGGCCTGCGGGTCCTGGCCGGCGGCCTGCTGGCGGACCGTGCTCTCGATCCCGTCGAGCGGGTTCGTGATCTTGGACAGCGACGGCGCGGCGGCCTGGGCGGCCGTCTGCACGGTGCCGCCGACGAGCGAGCCGGCCCCGCCCAGGGTGCTGGTCACGCCGCTGAACGCGCCACCGACGATGCCGCCGACCGCCGAGGTCAGCAGGTACAGCACCACCAGGGTGGTCACCGCCCAGGACACCAGACCGTGCAGGCCGGCGGCGCCGGCCACGGGCTTGCCCGAGAGCCGGCCGGCCAGGAGGCCGCCGATCAGCGAGGCGACGATGCCGGAGGCGACGAACCAGATGCCGGCGCTCATCGACAGGGTCGAGGCGGCCGGGTTGTCGGCGGCGTTCATGCCGACGCTGGACAGCCCGATGCCGACGCCGAGCATGTTGAAGATGACCTGGGCGACCAGGGCCGTGGTGGCGCCGGCGAAGATCGCGCCCCAGGACACTTGGTGGAGCAGGACGGTTCGCGAGTCGCTCGCATGGGCGAGCGGTGTGGTCGAGAGGTTGGGGGAAGCGGCCACTGGGTAACTCCTGGTCGTCGTCGTCTTGGTCGTCGTCTTGGTCGTCATCGTCTTGGTCGTCGTATCGGGGTCGCCCCGGATGCGCGGCTCGGCCTCAGCGGCGGGCGTGCATCAGCAGGGCGAGGCCGTACCCGACCGCTCCGGCGATCAGCAGCGCGACGATCGGGCTTTCCTCGACCTGCCGGGCCACGGCGCGGCTGCCCCGGCGGGCGTAGTCGCCGGCATGCTCGTAGGCGTCCTCGGCGTAGTGGCCGGCCTCGTCGGCGTAGTCGGCGGCCTGGTCGGCCGCCTGCCGGACCGTGTCCTTGGCCTGGCCGTAGAGGTTCTCGGCGGAGCCCTGTGCCTCGCGGAAGCGCCCCTCGACCGAGTCGCTCTTCGAGCCGGTGAGGTCGCCGACGGCGCCCTGCGCCTTGCCGACGAACGCCTTGGCGGCGCCCGTCACGCGATCCGTATCAACCATGGTGTCTCTCCTGTCTGGCGGTCGGCGGGTGGCTTGGTGGTCGTGCGCCGCTCGACCCGGCCTACGCGTTGCGCGGGATCCCGGGTTTCGCGTCGGACGTCTGCGAAGAGTGCTGAGCCTGGCCGCCGGCGGGGATCTCCGCGGCGCCGGTCAGCGTGGGATGGGTTTCGATGGTCAAACCCATTGTTGATCCTGGCGATACTAGAGTGGGGTCTGATATCGCTGGTTCAATGGTATAATTTTACCGATTTGCTCGAACTTATGTACTAGCTTCCCGCGTGGTGAAGCCATTGTCCCGGCCCCAGACGATCACCTCGGTGCGTTTGTGGACCCCGAGCTTGCGGTAGAGGGCGGCGGCGTGGTTGCGCACGGTGTTGCGCGACAGGTTCAGACGCTTGGCGATGGCCTCGTCGGAGAGGCCGGCGCAGACCAGCCCGAGGATCTGGCGTTCCCGGACCGTGAGGCTCTGGACGCCCTCGTCGGTGCTGTCGCGGCCGGGATGGCGCAGGCCCGCGAGCTTCTCGATCAGGCCGCGGCTGAACCACGAGGTGTCGGCCATCACGGTCTCGATCGCAGTGAACAGGTCGCGCTCGGAGCGCTTGCGCTCGGTGATGTCCTGGAGCACCGCCAGGACGTAGTCGTCCTCGCCGATCACCACCCGCTCGGCCGACACCAGGCAGTCGATCTCGGTCCCGTCCTCGTGCCGCATGCAGGTCTCGAGGCCGAGCACGTAGCCGGTGCGCCGGACCGTGGCCTCGAACTTCGTCCGGGCGCTATCCGAGATCCACAGGCCCAGTTCCGCGGCGGAGCGGCCCACGGACTTGTCCGGGCCGTAGCCGAAGATCCGCGGGAAGGCCTCGTTGATGGCCGTGATGGCGAATCCGTCGGCCCGGGCGAGGAGGGTCGGCACCGGGGTCATCCGGAACGCGGTGGCGAAGCGGGACTCGCTCTGGCGCAGGGAGGTCTCGGCCTTCTTGCGCAGCTCCAGATCCGCGAAGGTGAAGAGCATGCACGGCTCGTCGCCCATCTCCATCGGCTGGCCGGCCACGATGACGAAGCGGGTGCCGCCATCCGGCAGCCGCAGGCAGGCCTCCATCTGCGGGATGGTCGCGCCCGCATTGAGCCGCGTCACCGCCAGCTCGCGCTGCTTGGCGTCGGCCAGCACGTCGACCTCGTAGACGCTGCGCCCGATCACTTGGTCGCGGGTGTGGCCCGTCATCTCCAGGAAGCCGGCATTGACCTTGACGTGGCGCAGGTCGGACAGCCGGGTGATCACGGCCGGCGCCGGATTGGCGTTGAAGGTCTTCTCGAACCGCTCCTCGGCCTCGAATTGCGGCGTGACGTTCTGGAGGATCAGCGCGAGGCAGCTCGGTTGCCCGGCCCGGTCGGTGGCGACCAGGCTGCGCAGGGAATGGACGAAGGCGACGTCCGGCTTATCGGACCGCACCACCTCGACGATGACGTCGTGGAACGTCTCGCCCCGCACCACCCTCTCGATCGGGTAGGACTCGGGCTGCCGGTTGTTGCGGTAGCGGACGGAGAACCGGTCGCGGTAGGCGTCAACGGTCTCGCCCAGCTCCTCCAGGCTGCCGGCGCCGTGCATCGCCAGGGCGGCGTCGTTGGCCCAGGTGATCGTCTGATCCGGCTCGACCAGGATGACGCCCTCGGTCAGGCCGGCGATGATCTGCCTCAGCTCGTGTCTGTCGACGCCCGCGGTCACGGTGGTTCAGCTGCCTTGCCTGATGCGACCCGGACTGGATCGGCGGCGGGTAACAGGCGGCGCACCCGGTTGTTCCCTTGTGCGCAATCGGATTGCTGGTATATTTTAATTAGGATTGTAATCGGGCGTCGTGGTGTGACTCCGCGCGGACGGCCAAGGTTCTGCAATGTTCAGAGGGCGATCAAGGCCCTGCCGGAGGCCCCGAAACGTTGCCGGCTCCGCACGAGGCGGCCCTCGCGGACGCAGTCAGGAGAGGGTTGGTCCCGGTCTTGGGCGAGGGCGACGAACCGACCTCGTGGAGCCCGTTTCCCGAAGGCGACGGATCTCCTGTGGTGTGAACCCAATTCGTTGGAGCATTGTACGGCTGCTTTCGACCGAGGATGTTTGAAAACGACAAAGGGGTAGAAGGATCTTCCCGAGAACAACCTGGGCAGCGCCGAAATTTAGGCCTAAATCGCGTCAGAACCGCCCTGCAGCGGGGCCGCTTGTCTGCAGCGTAGAGGATTGTTCTACAATTTCGGCAAGCGCTTGCGTTTTCACACAGGCTCGACCCAATCCAGCCACCGGGACCGCTGTTGCCGCTTCTCAAAAGCGGTCGTTCGTCAGCCCTCCGGCAACTTCGGCTCGGGGTGGAGAGCGGACTTTGGCCGTTTGCTAGGTAGCGGATATCCGCCTCGCGGTGGCTGGTGCGTCCTGGTAGATCGCGTAAGCCGAAACACCGAATAGGACGACCATGACCTTTCAGAATGAGATCGCAGCGTTCTTCGACAGCTACGTCAGTGCGTTCGTTCGCCGCGACGCCGATGCGTTGAGCGATCTCTGGGAGCCGGTTGGACTGTTCCCGTCTCCGACCGGCAACTTTGCGATGCCGAGGGAGGCGTTCCGCGACCATTGCGTGACGCTGCTAGACTTCTATCGCAAGCAAGGGGTCGTTCAGCCTGTGGGCGAACTGCTGTCGGCGGTCGAACTCTTCCCGAATGTCGCTCAGGCTCGGATGGCTTACCGGATGCAGGGCGAAGGAGAAGCACTCATCGCAGAATGGGAGCACGTCTATATTCTGCGCCGCAGCGACCGTTGGCGGGTATCGTTGACGATTGCCGATGGTGAGATGGCAGCATGGGCCGCACGAGGGGCGCAACTCTAACCCTCGAATGTCAAGCACTCCGCACAGGTAGTTCACGCAGGTGCATCGCCAAGAAGCGGGCACTGCGAATGGCTCTGAAGGGTCGCGAGCGGGCGGGACAGCTTTGTCTGCTTCTACCAATTTCCACCCGAAAGCGCACGTGCAGCAATCCACCCAGGCCGGACGTTGAGCAGAGCAGTAGGTCGCGGGCTGCTACCAACCCATATGCTGCTAGAGCGGCTCCGTAAGGGGACTTTCGGTCTCGATCCTGTCGTGGGCCCCGCAAAGGAGCGCGCCGATGCCTTCCCGAACGTTTTGCGTGACAGGGTTGTAGACGATCATGCCCAGATCTGGACGGCCGTCCACGGAGAAGGCCGAGAATTCCAGCTCGATGGAGCCCAGGATCGGATGCCGGAGCCGCTTGACCCCGTCCGTGTGCGCCCGGACGTCGTTCTCCTGCCACAGGGCTGCGAACTCCGGGCTGGTGCGACTGAGTTCCTCCGCCAGTTCGTTGACCTCGGATGCGGCACCCGCCCGCACTGCGTCCGCCCGGAACGCGCCTACGACATAGCGAGCGACGCTATGCCAATCATGCTGCGCCGCTCGCACACGCGGGTCGCCGAACATGCGGCGCAGAATGTTGCGCTCGCCAGGAGGGACCGTGTCCCAGTCGGTCAGTACGACGGCCGCGGCGCGGTTCCAGGCGACTACATCCCAGGTCGCCGTCTTGATCAGCGCGGGGCTGACCTCAAGCGTGTCGAGCAACCGCTGCAGGCGCGGGGTGATCCCTTCCTTCGGCGTGTAGCGGACCTCGGGAGGACGCCCGAGGGCGAGCATGAACACGTGCTCGCGCTCGGGTTCAGTCAGCATCAACCCGACCGCGATGCGGTTCAGGACGTCAGCCGAGGGCGCTCCGCCACGTCCCTGCTCCAGCCACGTGTACCAGGTGGCGCTGATGTTCGAGCGCTGGGCGACCTCTTCCCGGCGCAGGCCGGGCGTGCGCCGGCGGCCCGAGAACCCTAGCGCGGCAGGATCGAGCCTAGTCCGCCGATCCCGCAGGTATGCTCCGAGCGAGGTTTCAGTGCTGGCAAGCATGGCGATCCTGTTAGTCGCTATACCGGGATACGGTCACTACTTTAACGGGATCAACAGTCAGCGGATAGTTGGCGTCTGAACCCAACGGACCGCTTCCCATGCTCATCTTCCTCACCGGCGCCACCGGCTTCATCGGCTCGGCCATCGTCCCCGAACTCCTCTCCGCGGGCCATCGGGTCCTCGGGATGACACGGTCGGAGGCCGGGGCACGGGCCCTTACCGAAGCCGGAGCCGAACCGTTCCTCGGCAACCTAGAGGACGTCGACAGCCTCCGTCGCGGCGCCGTCCAAGCCGACGGGGTCATTCACACCGCCTTCGACCACGACGACTTCTCGAACTTCGTCGCCAACTGCGAGAAGGATCGGCGCGCCATCGAGGCCCTGGGCTCGGCGCTTAAGGGGTCCAACCGTCCCCTCCTGATCACGTCCGGGGTCGGCTTCGGTTGCTCGGCCCCGGGGCAGCTGGCGCGCGAGGACGTTTTCAATGCCGAGTATCCGAACCCCCGTGTGGCCTCGGAACTCGCGGCGGCGAAGCTCTTGGACGAGGGGGTGAACGTCTCGGTGATGCGCCTCCCGCAGGTCCACGACACGGTCAAGCAGGGGCTCGTGACCTACCTGGTCGATCTCGCGCGCGTCAAAGGCGTATCAGCTTATGCCGGAGGCGGAGCGAACCGCTGGGCGGCGGGTCCCGTCCTCGACGTTGCGCGCCTCTATCGTCTTGCAGTGGAAAAGGCGGATGCGGGGTCCCGTTACCACGCGGTCGCCGAGGAGGGTGTCAGCACCCGCGACATCGCGGAGGTCATCGGCCGCGGCCTTAAGGTGCCGGTATCTGCCATCTCGTCGGAGGAGGTAGCCGGACACTTCGGGTGGCTCGGCATGTTCGCCGGCCACGACATGTCAGCGTCCAGTGTCTGGACGCAGGCTCAGCTCGGCTGGCGTCCGACCGGACCGAGCCTGCTGGCCGACCTTGAGCGGATGGACTACTCCCGTGCCTCGTCTTGAGATGTTGGTCGACGCTAGTGAACGAGCTTCGACGCTCTCATTTGTTGACCGCGGAATGTCGCAAACCAATCTGACCTCAACATAGAGCGGACGGACGGGTTTCGACCCAACTACGACGTAGCCAGGGATTCGGCCGTCGCTCGAAAGCAGACGCTCCAACCTGCTCGTTTGTCAGCACCCATCGCCTGCTTCGTAACTCTTGAGGGCCTCTGCAGCGTCATCGAAGGCCGCCCAGGTCTTTCGGGCAAGGCTTCCACCCACGCTGCAGCGACGGACCCCGCATTCGGCGAACGCCCGGATGCCCGCGTCGTACTGGTGCACGACGACGTTGACGGGCTTTGGGGCGACCGCCGCGACGAGTTCCGCGACGGCACCTTGATCGAGGATGAAGGGCACGAAGAGGCAGTCGGCGCCGGCCTCCGCATAGGCGACGACGCGCGCGATGCTGGCAGTCACCGACATGCCGGCGACACGGAAGTTTTCGTTGCGACCGACGAGCATCACCGTGGGATCGATGGCGTCGATAGCCCTGCGCGCGGCCGCGATCCGTTCGACGGCGTGAGCCGTCTCGTACATCGCGGTTCCGGACCAATCCTCGATCGACAGGGCGGCCACGCCCGTGTCGACCGCCAGGGCGACGTTCCGCGCGACATCCTCCGGACGGTCGGCGAAGCCGTTCTCGAAATCGGCGTTGACTGGTAGAGGGGTGCTGGCAACGAGCATCCTCAGGTGATCCAGGATGGCCTCCAGACCGAGTTCCCCATCCTGCCGGCCGGCGGCCCATGCCGCACCCGCGCTCGTCGAGGCGAGGGCCTTGAAGCCGAGCTTGGCGAGTCGAACGGCGCTGCCGCGGTCCCAGGCATTGGGCAGAAGGAAGAAGCCGCTCTCGTGAAGGCTGCAAAAGGCCTTCCGCTTCTCCACCGTGGTGGTCATCGGTTGATCCATCGTCATCAGGCCCTGACATCGTCCAGCCGACGCCGCTGCTGGCCAGCCTCGTCGAAGTTCGAGGGCGCGAGCCAGGCGGTCAACGCGGCCGAGATCCTGGGCCATTCAGGGCTGATGATCGAGAACCAGGCCGTGTCCCGGCTCTCACCCTTCACCATCATGTGCTGGCGGAAGATGCCCTCGAAGGTGAAACCGAACCGAGCCGCCGCGTTCCGCGATGGTGCGTTCCGGCTGTCGCATTTCCATTCGAACCGTCGGTAACCGAGTGTCTCGAACGCGTAGGCGGCGAAGAGGGAGAGCGCTTCCGTCGCCACCCGTGTCCTTGCGATGGCCGGTCCCCAGAGAATGTTGCCGATCTCGATGACGCCGTGGGTCGGATCTATGCGCATCAGGGCTTGGCGCCCTTCGGCCCGTCCCGTCGCTTGGTCGATCACGGCGAAGAACAGTGGATCGTGCGACGTCGATGCTGTCTCAAGCCAAGCGGCAAAGCTGGGCTCATCCACCGGTGGTTCATCGAAGAGATAGCGGAAGCGATCCTCGGCGCCCGGTCGGAGCGCCGAGTGAAGGAGCGTCGGACCGTGTCGCGCGGGGCTCAGCGGCTCGAGGCGCGCGTAACGCCCTTCCAGCACGCAAGATCCGGGCTTCGGGACGCCGGTCCAGTTCTGTCGATCCATAGCTTTCAGTAATCTATCTGAGATGAGGGAGTATTGGATAAGGCAAGCCTGATCCGTTCAGCAGTGTCCGGACGGTCTTGCCACTCAGAAGGCAATCCCGAGAGCGACGCCGGCCAGAATCGCGAACGCAGAGAGGACGAGAACCGGGTCGAGCCCTTCACCGAGGAAGACGGCGGATAGGCCGATCCCGAGAACGGGCGTCGCCAAGAGGCCAAGAGAAGCCTTGGCTGCCGGCAGGCGGCGGCTCACGACGGTCATTGCCCAAAAGCCGAGTGCCGTCCCAATCACGCCGTTATAGGCAAGTGCGATGAGGACGGAGGCGCTCATCCGCGGGGATGGCGCACCGTCGACCAGAAGTGCGAGCCCGACGAGAACCGAGCTAGCCAGCAGGCACTGCCAGGGCATGAGTTGAAGCGGCGTCGCCGTCCAGCGGTGGCCGCGCGTATAAACGAGGCTGACGGACCAAGAGAGTGCGGCCAGAAGCAGAAGGCCATTGCCGTAGAGAGCCGCTGGGCTTCCCCGATCCAGACCACGCGGTCCTAGGAGGAGAAGCAGTCCAAAAAGCCCGATGGCGATGCCAATCGCCTGACGCGTCGTGATGCGCTCCCCAAGGAACAGGAACGCAGCGGGCGCCACCCAGAGCGGCGTCGTGTAACCCAGCACGATGGCGCGGCTCGCTGGAACGAATGTCATGCCCACCGTCATGAGCGCCGCGAAGGCGACCATGTGGAACAAGGCAATGACGAGCACGACGGGGAGGTCAGCACGGGGCGGACGAACGAGATGCCCCGTGGCCAAAAGCGCCGGAAACAGGACCAGGGTAGCCAGAACGGTACGGATGGCAACGGCCCAGAGTGGCGTGATCTCCCGAACGGCAACCTTGATGACAACCCAGTTGAGGCTCCAGGCCACCACCACGAAGGCGAAGAGACCAAGCGTCGAGAGAGCAGAGGCCGGAGACGGTCGGCGTCCAAGAACGGTGGTGGCGGAGCTGGACGTCATGCCTAGAGGGTCCCTGAGAGCACCTTACCTTCGTCTCAAAATGGTTTAGCGTAGAGTGCCATTATCGGTGTTTTCGGCTAGTCCACTTGGATGCCGAAGCAGCGAACGACCATTGTGATCCCCTCCCTGAGAGCCTTCGAGCGGCGCGACGGCCACCTCGGCCGCCAGATCGCGCAGCGCCTGCGTGATGCCGTGGCGAGTGGCGAACTGAAGCCAGGAGAGCGGCTTCCATCGACCCGCACGCTGGCTGCCTCCCTTGGGGTTGCCAGAGGGTTGGTGGTCGAGGCGTTCGACCAGCTCAGGGCGGAAGGCTACCTCGACGCGCGCGTCGGTGCGGGTACCCGTGTCGCGTCGACGCTCAGCGACGAGCCGCTGGTCACGCCGCCAGAGTCGAGCCTACATCTGATATCCTATGAAATGGTCTTGCCGCCTGCGGCGGAACGACTGGCCGCCTTCGCCCGTGCCGTCGCGTCACAGCCCCAGGTTCCCTTCGCGGTCGCCGTGCCGGCGGCCGGCATTGCCCCCGACGACACGTGGCGAAAGCTCGGCAATCGTGTCCGGGCTTCCAGTCGCTCCGCACCGGCGGGCTACGCCGATCCGTACGGACTACCCGCGTTGCGAGCGGCAATCGCCGATCACGTACGCCGCGCACGCGCGGTTCGGTGCGGAATGGAGAACGTCATCGTCACGTCCGGCACCCAGCAGGGCCTCTACATGGCCGGTCGGGTGCTGCTGTCGCGCGCCGATGCGGTCTGGGCGGAGGACCCGGCCTATCCGGGCTTGCGGGCCGTGTTGGAAGACCTCGGCGTCCTCACGCACCACCTGCCCGTGGATGAGCAAGGCCTCGACGTGCAACGCGGCCTATCAATCTGCGCGACGGCCCGCGCCGCCTTCGTCACCCCCTCTCATCAATATCCGGTCGGGATGCCGATGAGCATGGCCCGGCGCCAAGCCCTCGTCGCGTGGGCCGAGCGTAATCAGGCTTGGATCGTGGAGGACGATTACGACAGCGAGCTGCGCTACGCGGGGCATCCCTTCCCGGCCATCCAGGGGCTCAGCCCAGCGCGGGTCATCTACCTCGGCACCTTCAGCAAGGTGCTGTTTCCTTCGCTGCGGCTTGGCTACGTCATCGCGCCGAGTCCGCTGGTCGAGGCGTTCGCCGGTGCCCGAGCGATGCTCGACCGACACTCCCCCACCGCTGATCAGCACCTGCTGGCCGCCTACATGCAGGACGGTTCATTCGAGGCCCATGTCCGGCGCATCCGCGGCCTCTATGCCGAGCGCCGGGCCGTGCTGCTGGAAGCGCTCACGCCGGCCCTGCCGGAGGGCTGGTCCATTCAGCCGAGTGACCAGGGCATGCACATCGTGCTGTGGCTGCCGGAAGGGGCGGACGATGTGCAGGTTGCTGCCCGGGCGCAGGCCATCGGTTTGGTGATGCGTCCGATCTCGCCGATGTACGCCGAGCTACCCGGACGTCCGGGACTGATGCTCGGCTTCGGCGGTTTTCTGCCCGAGCAATTGCGCGACGCAGTCAGGCGACTCGCTACCCTATTCGTGCTGCCTCCGCTGTAGCTCGTTCAGGATAGCCTGTGCGAGCTGATGTAGGCAGCTTCCGCTTAGAGCCTCATCCACTCCCGAGCAGCCGTTCTGCCTTCCACCCACCCCGGCCGTAGAGCAGACGGACGGGTCCCGACCCAACACAGTCATTAGGATCACCATCAGCGCTTCCCGAAAGCGGCCATTCGTCGGCCGTCCGGCAAACTCGGCTCGGCATGGGTAACGGACCTTGACCTTCTGCCCCGAAGCGGACACCGAACCATTGGAGTGCAGCAGTCACCGTCTACCGGCAGAGGCCAAGCTGCCTCTGTCAATGATCTCGACCGCGCCACGACGTAGCTCGACCAGACCAGCCTCTGCCCATTGCGCCAGAATGCGACTCACCACCTCGCGGACGCTGCCGATGTCAGTAGCTATTTCCTGGTCAATCGAAAGACTGGCGCCATGGACCTGATCAAGGGTGAGAGCCGCAAGGTCGATAGGATCTCGTGCCGCAAGCACGACAGCCTCATCCCGATTCCAGTGGACGAGCGTCCGGCGAACGAATTCTGAGTGACCCGTTCTGGCTCCGAACGCATCTGAGGAGGCGGGTATCCCTGACGTAGCTAATTCGCGCATGCCCTTGCGCTTGCGTTCCGTCACGCACCTGATCGCCGCCACCGTCCTCCTGCCCCTGGGCATCCTGCTCCTCGGCCTGTGGGAGCAGGAGCGGGCCGGCGCCGATTGGGCCGACCTCGTCGCCGAGCGGGAGCACCTGACCCGGATCGTCGCGGATCTGGAGGCGCGGGCGCCGCCGGACGGGCGCCCCGATTTCCGGATGCAGTTCCGCCGCAACGGCAAGGGTTATGGCGGTCCACTTGCCCTGGTTCAGGCCCGGGCGGCCCGGGACGAGGTCGCGACCCTGACGACGGTCATGGACTGGCGCCGCCTGCTCCCGCCCGTGGTCGTCGCGGCCGGGGGGGGCGCCGCACTACTGTCGATCCTCGTGCTCCTCGCCGGCGCCGCTCTCGGGGGGCTGGGGCGGGCCTCGCGCGACGCGCTGGTGGCCGGTTTCTCGTGGATGCGCCGCCTGCTGCCGCCGGTGCTCGCCCTCCAAGTGCTCTTTACCACGGCGGGCTTCGTCGCCGCCGTGGTCTTCGAGGCCGGGTTGCTGGCACGGCCCGGGCTGGGCGGCAGCGAGATCAAGATGCTGTTCGTGGCCGTCGTCGCCATCGGGGCGGTCCTGGTCGCGGCGGGCGCCACAGTGCTCGGCCTGCGCCGTGCGCTCTCCGCCTTCGAGCCCGACCCCCTGTCGATCTTCGGCCGGGTCGTCTCGCCCGCCGAGGCGCCGGGCCTGTGGCGGCTGATCGAGGGGCTGGGTGACCGGCTCGGGGCGTTGAAGCCCGAGGCCGTGGTGGTCGGCCTCACGGGCGGCTTCTTCGTCAGCGCCGGTCCTGCCGTGGTCGAGCCCGGCGGCGCGCCGCTGACGGGCCGGATCCTCTACCTGCCGCTGCCCTACCTTGCCCTCCTGCGGGGCGACGAGGTGGCGGCGATCATCGGCCACGAACTCGCCCACTACGCCGGGGGCGACACCGTCTACAGTCAGCGATTCCTTCCCATCTACGCCGGCGTCGGGCGCTCCCTCGACGCGGTGGCGGAGGGACATGCCGGGTCCTTCGGGCTGCTCGGTCCGTCCCTGCGCCTCGGCGTCTTCGTCATGGAGAACTTCCACCTCGCCGTGCGCCACTGGAGCCGGACCCGCGAGTTCGCTGCCGACGCGGCGGGCGCCGGCCCGGTCTCCGTCGACGCCGCCGCGCGGGCGCTCCTGCGCACCGGGGCCGTGGCCCCCCGCATCGCCGAGACCTTGGACGCCGCCGCCGAAGCGCCCGGGTCCGCCCCGGCCGACCTCGTGGCGGCGAGCCTCGACCACGCCATCGCGCGCGGCCTCGACGATCCGGCGACGCATCTCGAGGCGGAGCAGGCCCACCCCACCGACACCCATCCGCCGACCCGCGAGCGCGTGGCAGCTTTGGGACGGACCCTCGATACCGAACTCCTGGCCGCCGCGGCCGCGGTGCCACCCCCGCACGCGCTCGGCCAGCTCGCCGCCTACTTCGCCGACCCCACCGGCCTCTGCCGCGCGGCGACGCACGACTTCCTCGACGCGGTGCGGACCCGCGACGCGGCGTTCCGCGCGCACCTGGAGGCGACGGTGGCGGAGATCGGCACCGAGGCACGGGTGCTGCGCGAAAGCACCCGCCCGGGGGCCATCGCCCTCCTGGTCGCCGGCGGCTTCTTCATCGGGGTCGCCCTCCTGTGGCTCGCCGCCGGCCTGCCCGGCCTGTCCGCCAGCCAGGCGGGGGCCGTTATGGGGGTGGCGCTGGCCTGCGGGGCGGTCCTCGGCGGCATTGGCGGTTTCCGGCTGTGGCGGGGCGAGCGCACGACGATGATCCTGAGCCCCAATTCCGTGGCGGTGCCCGGCCTCGACCGGCCGATCTCCTGGGACAGCATCGCCGACCTCGACATGACGACCCGGCAGAACGGCGTCGTCACCCGCCTCCTGCTGCCGCCGGAGGCGCCGTTCCCGCAACGGGTGCCGGGCGGCCGCAAGGTGAAGCTCGATGCGGGCCGGCGTATAGTCACCATCACGGCGGGCCTGCCGTACCGGATGTCTGTACAGGACTTCGCCGGCCTCATCGGCCGCTACCGGCAGGCGGCGCAGGCGCGCCGTGTCCTGGCCGAGACCGCGGCGGCCTCCGAATCCTCCCAGACTCCCTTGATCCCGTGAGGTTCCGAGCATGAACACCGCCGCCGACCGCCCCGAGCCCCTGCGCCTGCCGCCGCCCCGCCAGGGCTGGGGCAACATCTTCTGGACCCTATTCGGCCTCGTGGCGCTAGCGGCCCTCCTCGTCGCATGCGCCGTCTACACGGCCCCGCCCGTGATCTCGGATTGGCAAATCCGGGACACGGCGCGCCCCGTCGCCGCCGCGCGGGTGAGCGACGGCAAGTGCAGCGCCAAGATCGTGCTCCATCTCTGCGACATGACCCTCACCCTGCCCACGCCGACGGGCACGGTGGTGCGCCGGATCAATACCGTGTTCACGGGCATGCACGTGGGCGATTACAGCGTCCGGGTGCTGGCTGATCCGGCCCGGCCCGACCTCGTCACCACCGATCTCGCCCTCGACCGCCTGTGGAACCGCACCGTCACGCTTCTAGTCATCGCCGGGGCGCTGGCGGTCATCATCGTCGCGGCCCTCGCCGCGATGGTGCGCAACCGGCGCGCCGGCGCGATGGGCTAACGCGGTCGCGGCCCGGGCGGATCGCTCCGAAACACGAGGGATAAGGACCAGCACATGATCGTCTTCTGGACCGGGCGCGGCTACTGGGTCGTCCTCTTCGTGGCGCTGGCGATGTTCCTGCCCCTGATCGTCCTGCGGCAGGTCGACGGGCCGGAAGTTGACAGGGCGGTCTGCCTCACCATGAGTCTCGCGGCGCTCGCCGTCCTCGGTCTCGGATGGCGCTGGAACCACGGCACGACCTTCGGGCCGGCCGGGCGCGACCACGCCTTTTGGGGGCTGCCGATGCAGGTCTGGGCCGTGCCGATGCTCGTGTTCGCGGCCCTGCTCGGGACCGGCACCATCACCACGGCGGAGGCCTCGCGCGCCCGCCCTTCCCTCCAAGAACCCGGCGGCGTTGTTCGGTAAATCTCAGCCCCGCGACACGAAAAACCAGTTCGGCGCGAGGCGGCGGTCGCTCTCGGCCCCGGAGGCGGCCGGAACACGTCGTCCGGCCGGTACACGAACGACGTGCCCCAGGGCGTGCCCCCCGGGATCGGTTCGTCCAGGCCGATCTCGCCGCCGGGACCGCGGGTGAACCCCGCGAGCCCGAGGCGTTCGAGGGCGTCGCAGATGGCGCGGTAGCGGTCGTAGGGAACCCCGAGTTCCCGCAGGACGTCGATCTCCCGCAGGCTGTCCGTGTCGCGCGCGTCTTGCGGGCGGTACGGGGTGACGCGCTGGCCGTTGACGAGGCGGGTGCTCTCCCACCACGCCGTTCGCTCCGCCTCCGCCGGAGGATCGTCCCGCCCGCGTTCGAAGGACACCAGGGTGGGCATGGCCGCGATCTCCGCCACCACGGCGTCGAGCCGCGATCGGTTCAGTACGAAGTAGCCCGTCGTCGTTCCGAACGCCGCCCAGATCACGGCAGCAGAGAAGACCGCCAGGGCCAGGAAGGCCGCGACCCGGCGCTTCGCCGCGCGGGCGAACGCCGGCACCGCGACGACGGCCGCGGCGATCCCCGGGGCCGGCGCGTAGGCGACGAGGGCCCAGCCGAACACGACGACACCGCAGCCGCCGACGATGAGGGCCGCCCTTCGCGTCCCGTCGGACCGAGGGGCAATCATGGCGGGACGATCATCGCCGAGAATCCCCGACCAGAATCCTCGAACGGCGCCGTCATCGAACGGCCGCACGGTCGATGCGGGCGCGTCGCGCCGGGAGGTGCCGGCCCAGGAGCACGAGGCCGAGCCAAGCCAAAACCCAAGCCAAAACCCAGGCCGAAAACCACGCCGCGAGCCAGATCTCGTACAGGTGGGCGTCGAGGGCGGCTTCCCCATCGAGGCCGAGCCAGCGCGCGAGCCCGTGCGGGACCGGAAGGTCGGTCCAGAGGAAGACGCGCAGGACCGGGATCGAGAGCAGGCCGACGGCGAGGACGAGGCCGGCCGCCCGGTAGAGGGACCGCGACGCGCCCTCCAAGGTGCCGACGAGGCCGCCGACGAGGGCCGTGCCGAGCCAGAGTTCGACGGGCCGCAAGGTCGGATCGGTTCCGGGTTCGGCGGGCAGGAGGGGAAACAGCAGGAAGACCGGGGCGAGGCCGAGCGCCAGCAGCAATCCGAGGAGCGGAACGTGCAGCAGCCGCAAGACGCGTCGGCGGACCGGATCGCCGGCGTCGGGCCCCCGCTCAGCTGTCCGCATCGCGCGCCCGGTCGAGGGCCTTCGGGACGGCGGGGTCGCCCCGGTAGCGCCGTCGCAGGGTCCGCTCGTCCGCCTCGGCGTCGTCGCAGCGCAGGCGCTTCACGGCCGCCGCGATGGCCCGGCCGCGCGCCGCGTCCGTGGCATCCTCCCCGCCCCAGTGGTTGCAGTCCTGCAGCCGCGTCACGTACGCCGTCACGTCGCCCGGCAGAGCGGGCTCGGCCCGGACGGCGAGCGGCCCGAGGAGCGGCGCGGCGAGAAGCGTTGCGAGCGGCCCGGCAGAACGCTTGGCTACCTTGGAGAGAACGGTCCGCATGGCTCTCCATCCTGCCTTTCTTCGGGCGTCCCGCGCCGTATACAGGGAACCCGCATGAGACGCAGCCTTCTCCCCGCCGCCCGCTTCGCGCTCCTCGCAGCGTGCCTCCCCGCCCCGTCAGTGGCGGCGGGATGGGAGGCGGCGCGGTTCGAGTCGCCCGCGAAGACCGAGACCGCGACGTCTGGAGAGGGCAAGATGTCGGGGGAGGGCAAGCAGATCACCTGCACCACCTACCGCGATCTCATGGTGCGCGAGAGCGACGCCGACACGCCGGACCCCGAGGACGCGACCCTCGTGCCCCTCGCGAACGGCGCCGCCCCCGCCTGCGCCACCGCGCCGGGGCCGGGTGCGCGCATCCTGGCGACCGCCGGCCAGCGCTTCCTCGGCCGCACGGGCGGGTTCCTCGTCTTCGAGCAGGCGAGCACCAACGGCACCGTCCCGTTCGCGGTGCTCGACGCGGGCACGGGCCGCACCCTGATCCGGGACACGACCGCCTAGGCCGGCATCGACACCTTCGCGGTTGCGGACGGGACCCTGCGGCTCGGGTTCCAGCGCGGTGTGCAGGGGGCCTGCTCGATCCCGAAGCACGGCGCCGCGTGCTGGGCGCGGATCGCCCGCGACGGGCCGCTTCCACCCGCCGTCGCGGCGCTGCCGGCGCCCGTGAAGGCCTGCGCCGGGAGTTATCGGGCCGGAAAGGCCCCGAAGGACACGCCCAGCATCGTCTCGTTTCCCGTACAACTAGAGGGGACCGCCCCACCCACCGTCGAGGCCGGCGGCCCGGTGCGCTGCGCCCCGACACCGTGAAAGCGATCTTCCCGTGAGGGCGGGTCTCACTTTGACAGCGTGCCCGCCCCGTCATTGAACCGTCACGCCAAGCCCGCATCCGGGGCCGTCCTACCGAGGAACCGCCGTATGATCTCTCGCCGTCACGCCCTCGCCGCTGCGCTCGCCCTGTCGGTCCTGTTCGCCCCCTCGGCCATGGCCGAGCCGACCATCGGCCTCGCCGAGCGCCGGGCGATCGCGGCCTACCGCCAGGACCGCTACAGCGCGCAGGAGAAGGCGATCCAGGAGGCGGCGGGCTTCGCCGTGCCGGTGGAGGTGGCGTGGGACGACCTCACGCTCCCGGGCGACGCCAAGTACTATTCCGACCCGGACTATTTCGAGAAGACGATCTTCGAGCCCCTGGCCGTTGGGCTGAAGGAGGTGGCCAAGGACAAAATGGGCCGCGACGCCCTGGCCGCGAAGCTCAAGACCATCCGCGTCCGCTTCGACGAGAACACCGCGCCGGCCTCGAACTACGCCAAGCGCCTCACGTTCGACGGCGGGGTCCTCGACGTGAACTGGCGGCCGTTCACCAACGTCGCCGACTCGAAGGACCGGGTCGAGGCCGTGGTGAAGCTGCTGGAGAAGGGCCTCTGACGGTGCGTGGCACCGCCCTGAGCCTCGCCGCCCTGCTCGCCGCCTGCGGCGCGGCGGCGGGTGAGCCGGCCGCCCGGTCCGGCACCTACGACAGCCTGACGCTGGCGATCTCCGGCGATGCGGTGGCGGGGGTCTTCGCCGAGCAGCGGGGGGCGGTCGATGCCGGTAGCCCGCAATTCGCCTGCGTCTTCCTCCTGCGCGGCACCCTCGCGGGCGACCGGGCCAAGGTCGAGACGTGGTTTCCCGACGAGCCGGAGCGCATCCCGGGGGACCTCGCCTTTACCCCCGACGGCGCCGCCCTGACCCTCGTGGAGGATCACGGCGGTTGTTCGATGACCACGGGAACCATGGTGGGGACCCCCTACGCGCTCTCGCGGCGTGCGGCAGCGACCCCGTCCGGATGGATCGGCGTCGGCCTCGTGACGGCCGAGCGCACGGCCTTCCGGCCGGAACCCGGCCCGGCTCCGGCCCGAGCGCCCTACCTCGTCCGGCTCGATCCCGTCGCGGTGCTGGAGCGGCGGGGCGCCTGGGTGCGCGTGCGCTACCGGGGGGAGAAGGCCCCGGTCATCGGCTGGCTGCCGGCGGCTGACCTCGCCGTGGTGACTCCCTGACCCCCTCGCCGCTCGAACGGGCCGAAGGCCCGCCCCCGACCACAGGATGTCCCATGCGCCGAACGCTGTCCCACACCCTCCTCCCGCTGATCCTCGTGACCGGCCCGGCCGTCGCCCAGGCCCCGGCCGCGCCGCCGCGCCCGGCCACGACCTGGGTGCCGGTGGAGGAGCCCATGAGCGCGCTCCTCAACGGCGGCCACCGCATCGTCTCCGCCTCCGGTCCGAGTTTCACCCTCGAGCGGGGCGGCAAGTACGTGGTCTGCGAGGTGCGGCCGGCGGGTGGGATGCGCGGGGCATCCGAGACCACCTCGACCTGCCACCGCGTGAACTGAGGCCGGTGCGATGGAAGTCAGGGACGCCTCCCTTCGCGCGCGGTTCGACGCCCTGTGGGCGCGTACCGTCGGCACGCCCGGCGCGGCGGCGTGGCGGGCCCTCGACGCGGGCTACGGCGCGGCGGACCGGCACTATCACGGCTGGCCCCACGTCGCGGCGCTGCTCGCGGGGCACGATTCCGTGCGGGCGCATCCCGATTTCGCCGGCCTCGACGGCGACGCCATCGATCTCGCCATCGCCTTCCACGACGCCGTCTACGACACCGCTCGTGACGACAACGAAACCCGCAGCGCCGACCTGCTGCGTGCCGAGGCGGGGCCGGCGTCCGGGGATGCGCACGTCCGTGCCGCGATCGCGATGATCCACGCGACGGCGGCACACGGCCCGAGCGCGGAACCGGCGACCCGGCTCCTCCTCGATCTCGATCTCGCCGTGCTCGGTGCGCCGCGCGCCGTCTACGCGGCCTACGCGGCGGCGATCCGCCGGGAATACGCCGCCGTTCCCGAGGCGGTTTGGCGGCTCGGGCGCGCCCAGGTCCTCGACCGTTTCCTCGCCCGGCCGCGCCTCTACCAGACTGACCTCTTCCACGACCGCTTGGAGGCCGCCGCCCGCGCCAACGTTGCGGCGGAAGCGGCCGGGCTCCGTGCCGGCCCCCCGGAATAGGGACGTCCCGCATGCGTCCCTCGCGACGCGTGGCGCTCCTCGTTGCGCTCCTCGGCCTGCCCCTCGTGCTCGCGGCCTTTGCGGCAGAGGGCCAGTTCGGCACCACGCGGTACCGCCTCATCGGGACCGCGTACGCCGTGCCGCACGCCTACGAGTTTTCCCGAAACTTCCGCCTACCCTGGCTCGACGCGCTCCCGGGGCTCGGCCGGGAGCCGGCGGACGCGCTCTGGCTGATGCTGCCCGCCACCGAGGTCGCGGCGGGCCTCGCCGGCTACAGCCCCCTCAGCCACGGCCATGCCGGCCCGTTCGCCACCGACCTCGTGGTCCACGTCGTGGGCGACCCGGACGGTCGCCACTTCGCATTCCGCCACGCCCGGCAATGGGGCACTTTCGATGCGCGGCTGGCCGAGGGCGCACCGTGGCGGCCCGACCCGTACGGCGGCGAGCGCCTCGTCTATTCCGAAGGCGTCGACCACCGGCGCTTCTACCGCCTCCCGTCCCAGCAAGCGGCACGGCCGGCCGACCAGACGCCGCACAGCTGCCTCGCCTCGGACACCTCGGACGGGCGCGAGGTCTCCACCTGCACCTACCTCGTCCACCGCGATGGCCTGACCTACGATTTCTCCCTGCGCCCAGAGAACCTCGACGTGGCCGACCGCGTGCCGGCCTACGTCCTGGCGCGCCTCGCGGCCTGGAAGCGGTAGGCGCCGGCCCGGGAGGAGGCTCTATGATCCGACGCTACCCGGCCTACCGGTAGCGCCTGCGCCAGGACCATCCCTCGAACGTGGCGGCCGGGCTCGCCCTCGTAGCGGGCGTCGCCGCCACCATCTCGGTCATCGGCTGCCTCGTGCCCGGACCACACGGCCCCACCCGTGCCCAACCCCTCTACTGGCTGTCGATGCTCCCCCTGGTCTGGTGGGTGAACGGCCTGGTGCGGTTCGAGCCGCGCGCGGTGCGGAACTGGCGCTCCACCTTGGCCCTGGCCTGCCTCGGCGCCGGCGCGTGTCTCGCGGCGGCCCTGTGGCGGGCGGAGGACTGGACGCTGCCCGCCCTCGGCTGCGCCGTCACCCTCGCGAGCGCGGGAGCGAGCCTCGCGGTCCACCGCGACAGTCTGGTCGCGCGCAAGGGGCCGGCGCGCTGAGCGCCACGGACCCGTCAGCGCCGGCGGATCGGCCGCAGGGGGCCGTGAAAGAAGCTGGGCTCCATCCCGATGGCGGCGGCTCGCTCACCGATCACGGCGAGGCCGCCCAGCAGCCCCGCGATGGGGGCATCCAGCAGGCCGGGATGGTTGAGGGCCTTGCCGATCTGGCGGCCCTCCCACCAGAATTCCGCGAAGAGCAGGGCGAGGAGGCCGAGTAGCCCCCAGGTCACCAGGCCCTGCCCGAGGAAGTAGACGCCGTAGGGCGGCGACAGGATCGTGCTGAGCTTGGCCAAGCCGATCACCCCGGCAAAGCCCAGGACGAGGATCAGGAGCAGGCGGACCAGCAGGCGCCGATACAGGCGCAGGGCCAAGTCTAGTTCCTCCACGGAGGAGTGGTCGAGCTTCAAGGACATCTAGGTTCCTGACATGCGGTTCTTCCGCCTGATCCGGTCCGGGAGGTGTGGCTGACGGGCGGCCGCCCCGCAACCGGCACCGGGGCGGGTGACATCCCGGGGCCGGACGCCCATGCTCGTTCGCCGATGCAAGGAGCCCGAACCGTGCTGGCGATCCTGGACCGCTTGTTCTCCCGATCCGCCAGACCTGCCCCCGCGACGGGCCGCCTCAAGCCCGAGCAGGCGGCGGCGATCGCGGCGTGCGCCGCGGCGGGAACAGGCACAGCCACCACCGGCACGGCCGTGCCGACCCGGACGGACACCGGCCTCGTCTGGGATGTTTGCGAGGTCGCCTACGGCAGCGGCTGGCGCGTGTTCGTGGACGACGCCGCGGGCGCGCCCGGCCCGCTCGGGCGCTGGGGCCTCAGGTGAGCCTGAGGGCACGGGGAAGAGTGCTCGGTGCGCTCGCCCTCCTGGGGCTTGCGGCCGGCCTCGCGCCGCAGGCCGTGCAGGCGCGCGCCGGGGGCGCCTACCCACTGGCCTGCCGTGACGTCCACGCGGATTTCGCCCGCACGGAGCACTGCGCCCGCCGCGCGGGGGACTTCGTCCGCATCGACCCCGTCCGCCTCGCGCGCATGCCGTTCCGGGGTGGGGTGACGGAGATCGTCGTCGATGGAGTCGGCTCGCTCTGGGCGCGCCGCGACGGGCTGGCGCTGCCGGTGTTCCCCCTCGACAACGGGCCGGATCCCTTCGCGCAGGGGTTGGTGCGCGCTCGTCACGCCGGCAAGGTCGCGTTTCACGATCGGCGCCTGCGCCGGGTGCTGGCCACGAATTTCGACTGGTCGTTCCCGTTCAACGCCCGCGGCGAGGCCCTGGTTTGCCAGGGCTGCCGCTCGGACGGGCGCGAGCCATCCGCCATGGTCGGGGGCCGATGGGGGTTGATCGACCGGCGCGGCCGGCTGACGAGGCCTTTGGCGGAAGGCCGAGGCGCCGCCCGGCGCTACTTCGACTGGCCCCGATGAG
This sequence comes from Methylobacterium sp. WL64, assembly GCF_008039945.1. Classification (NCBI taxonomy): domain Bacteria; kingdom Pseudomonadati; phylum Pseudomonadota; class Alphaproteobacteria; order Hyphomicrobiales; family Methylobacteriaceae; genus Methylobacterium; species Methylobacterium sp. WL64. The sequence continues at coordinate 17,763 of NZ_VRVA01000050.1, read as the reverse complement.
GAGCGGACGACGCGATCGCGATCCCGCGCAAAGGTTTAGCGACCGCTCTCCGTCCGTCCTCATTAATAGACGCCGGTGCTACCCGTGGAACGTACGCTCCTTGACGTCAACCTGCTCGTCTCCCCGCAGACTTACGGAGGCGTAAGGACGAGCGTTTACCTTGAAGGAGACATCAGTCCTGTCTTCAGCGATCTTCGGCTGACCTCAGCCTGGACGCACCCGACTCTCATTCTTATGGCAAGATTCTAGATCGCGTACCGAGCGGTTGTAGGTCTCGTTGAAGCGTTGCGCCGGTTGGCTCGGATCACTCTTGGCGCGAATGTCCCGGGCGACGTCCCGGCCATGCCCAATCACGCTTGCAACCGTGTCGGTGTAGCCGGTGCAGGATGAGTTCGCCTTCGGGCTCATGCCGTCGAGAACCGTGCCGAGGTGGCGGTTGGCGTTCGAGACCTCGCCGAGTGCGGTCAGGAAGGGAGCGACATCCGCCTTCGGTCCCAGTGCCTCGAACCGCCGGACTGCGCGGCGCAGGGTGAGGCTGGTGGAGAGGAGGCGCCGTGCCGGCGCATCCTCCGGCAGCGCCGCCAGGCGGAGCTCATCCCGGGCGATCTCGCGCTCGAACAGGGCCGTGCCATACGCGTCCATCGCCTTGGCGGCCGCGTCGACTCTGGGAACGAGGATCGCGTGCTGCTCGCGGGCGAACTTGAAGCCATCCTCTTTGAACTCGCGTGTGGCCTGATAGCGCGTGAGCGCCTTCAGGATGGGATTGACCTCACGCAGGGCTGCCAGCAGCCGGGAGGCCTGAGCATCCACCTCTGGCACGACGCCCGGCAAGGCAACGGCCTTCTCCAACTCGTCGATGACCCCATCGAAATCCACGATGCCGAAGTGGTACCAGGCGTTGGCGCCGAACTTCGTTCCGAGCTTGAGCACCCGCTCGTTGTCGCGCCGGTAGTCGGCCAACTGCTGCTCCAGGGGATGCGACCGGACGAGGTGGTTCTGGGCCTCGGTGTAAGCATTGGCCTTTGCCAGCGCCTGAGCCTCGGGCGTCGGCGCCGGGCGGGCGGTCGCCCGAGGCGAGCCCGGCGATGGCGGCGGGCTCTGCAACAGGGCCTGTGAGGCCGCGGGTGCGGCGGGAAAATCGCATTTGAATGCGTCGACCAAGCTTTTGCGCACGGCCTCATGAGCCTGGGCGCACTGATAGGCCACGGTCGGACGCGCCGCCTCGTTGCGCAGGACCGAGTCGCGGAAGCTCTCGCGCATCGTGTTGATGCCCTGGCGGATGCCGGGGCGAGCGGCTTCCGGTACGCCGGGGCTGGCCGCGCATTGGGCATAGGCTTCCAGGAAGGCGTCGCAGCTCTCGACGCCCACCGGTGTCACCGGCGTGACCGCCACCACGGGTGTGGCCGAGATCCCCGACAGGAGGGCCAGCGCACAGGCCGAACGGTGAGACATGCCGAGCTTTCTCGTGGAGGCTGTGCTGCGCATTCTGGTCCTCGAAGTTGAAGCGCTTGGTCATGGAACGACGACGCTAGGGATTGCGGATGGCGACATGGACCTCGTTGCATCGATCAAGTCGGGATTGTAGCCGAGAAGATGGTCCGAACCCTCCTCGGCGATGCCTTTCCTCATAATTACGTGGGCCTGGCTGGTCTCCGCCGGGGTTCTTCATCCCGGGGTAGATCGGCAATGCTGGATGACCGCTTTGTCGATCTGCCGCCAATCAGCGGACAGACCGCAATCCACCCAACTCGGACATCGCGACAGCCAATCCGATCGCGGTCAGATTCCGGTTTCCTGCGCTGCGTCCAAACACGAAAAAGGGCGGCTCCCGCAGGAACCGCCCTCTTCCAAACCGTCGATGAGACCGCGGATTAGCGCTTCGAGAACTGGAAGCTGCGGCGGGCCTTCTTGCGGCCGTACTTCTTGCGCTCGACGACGCGGGCGTCGCGGGTGAGGAAGCCTTCGCGCTTGAGCGGGGCGCGCAGCTCCGGCTCGTAGTAGGTCAGCGCCTTCGAGAGGCCGTGGCGCACAGCGCCGGCCTGGCCCGAGAGGCCGCCGCCGGCGACCGTGACGTTGATGTCGTACTGGTCGACGCGGCCGGCGATCTCCAGCGGCTGGCGCAGGATCATGCGCAGCACCGGACGGGCGAAGTAGACCTCGACCGGACGCTTGTTGATCGTGACCGTGCCGTTGCCCGGCTTGATCCAGACGCGGGCGACCGCGTCCTTGCGCTTGCCGGTGGCGTAGGCGCGGCCCTGGGTGTCCAGCTTCTGGACGTGGACCGGCGCCTCGTTGGCGGGATCCACCGCGCCGGTGTTCGCCCGGTTGAGGTCGGCGAGGGACTGGAGGGTCGCCATGATCAAGCGCTCACGTTCTTGCGGTTGAGGGCGCCGACGTCGAGCGCCTGCGGCTGCTGGGCCACGTGCGGGTGCTCGGCGCCCTTGTAGACGCGGAGGTTGCCGAGGATCTGCCGGAAGAGCGGGCCGCGGGGCAGCATGCGCTCGACGGCCTTCTCGACCACGCGCTCGGGGAAGCGCCCTTCGAGGATGAACTTGGCCGTGCGGTCCTTGATCCCGCCCGGGTAGCCGGTGTGGTAGTAGTAGCGCTTCTGGACGTACTTGCGGCCGGTGAACTTCACCTTGTCCGCGTTGACGACAATCACGTGGTCACCGCAATCGACGTGGGGCGTGTAGGCGGCCTTGTGCTTGCCGCGCAGGCGCATCGCGACGATCGAGGCGAGGCGGCCGACGACGAGGCCCTCCGCGTCGATCACGATCCACTTCTTGTCGACCTCGGCGGGCTTTAGCGAGGTGGTCTTCATGGTGAGATCCCAGGGTTCCGATGCGCCGGAACCCCGACGGATCGGGACGCGGACAGCCTCGGGGTGCCGAAAAACGAGCCGCCGCGTGGGGAGCACGCGGCGGCGACGGCCGGTGGATAGCCGGGGATGCCCGCTCCGTCAACCGATAAAATCGAAATCCCGAAAACGCTTTTCGTTGGAATGACTTCGCCTTAGCGGTATCATGATACCGCGTCCCTCACTCCGGGCGTTTGCCCCGCTCGGCGATGGTGAGCCTCTGGACGCCCCGGCCCGCCAGAACCGGTTTCTTCGCGGTGATGATGCGGGAGTTCACCCCGGTCCAGCCGATCTCCCCCGAGAGCCGGCCGTACTCGATCTTCGGGCAGCGGTTCATGATCACCGCGAGGCCGCGGGCCTCGGCCCGGGCGGCGGCGGCGTCGTCGCGCACGCCGAGCTGCATCCAGATCACCTTCGGCGGCGGGTCGAGGGCGAGCGCCTCGTCCACCAGCGGGCCGGCGGCGGCAGAGTTGCGGAAGATCTCGACCATGTCGATCGGCTCACGGATCTCGGCGAGCGCGGCCGCCACCCGCCGCCCGAGCAGCTCCTGCCCGGCGAGCCCGGGATTGACCGGGATGACCGCATAGCCCCGGTCGAGCAGGTATTTCAGCACGATCCAGCTCGGGCGGGCCGGGTTCGCGGAGGCGCCGACCAGCGCGATCGTGCGCGTGTCGTTCAGGATCCTGCGGATCTGCGCCTCTGGATAGCGCGTGTGCCGGCCGGCGAAATCCGACCCCGGCTCCTCGGTGACGCTGGTCTCTTGCATGTCGCGGATCCGCTCCCGCCGCATCATCGCAGGGCCGGCGGCCGTGCGGGTTCACATCTCTCTATAACCGCCAGACTTCGTGCCCCAGCGCCCGGAACGCGGCCGGGTCGTAGAGCGCCTTCACGTCCACGATCAGGCCCCCGGCCTTGAGCCGGGCGGCGATCTCCTCTGGGGGGCGCTCGGCATAGTCCCGGTGCGGCACCGCCACCACGACGGCGTCGGCCTGGTCGGGCAGATCGGCCCAGTCGATCAGGTCGATGCCGTACGCGGCCCTGGCCTCGTCCTTGCGCGCGCGGGGATCGTGGACCGAGACGGCGCAGCCGAACTCCGCCAGCTCCCGGACCAGGTCGGCCACCTTGGAGTTGCGCAGGTCCGAGCAATTCTCCTTGAAGGTCAAACCCAGCACGATGACCTTGGCGCCCCGGGCACCGCCGCCATTGCGGGCCCCCTGCCGGACGATCAGCTTGACGGTCTTGCGGGCGACATGGGCCGCCATGCTGTCGTTGATGCGACGCCCGGCCAGGATCACCTGCGGATGGTGGCCGACCATCGCGGCCTTGTGGGTCAGGTAATAGGGATCGACCCCGATGCAGTGGCCACCGACCAGCCCCGGGCGGAACGGCAGAAAATTCCACTTGGTGCCGGCGGCCCGCAGCACCTCCAGGGTGTCGAGGTCGAGCTTGTCGAAGATCTGCGACAGCTCGTTCATCAGCGCGATGTTCAGGTCGCGCTGGGTGTTCTCGATCACCTTGGCGGCCTCCGCGACCCGGATCGACGAGGTCGCGTGGATCCCGGCCTCGATGATCGTCCCGTAGAGCGCGGTGAGCCGGTCCAGGGTTTCGGGCGTGTCGCCGGCCACGATTTTCACGACCTTGGCGAGGCTGTGCTCCCGGTCGCCGGGATTGATCCGCTCCGGCGAGTAGCCGACCCAGAAATCAGTTTTCCAGCGCAGGCCGGAATGCCGCTCCAGCACGGGCACGCAGACCTCCTCGGTGGCGCCCGGATAGACCGTGGATTCGAACACCACGGTCGCCCCGGGCCGCATGTGCCGCCCGACCAGCGCGGAGGCCTCGGTGAGCAGGCTGAAATCCGGGCTCTGGGCGTCGTCGACCGGCGTCGGCACCGTGACGATGATCACGTCGGCCCTCGACAGGGCGGCCGGGTCGTCGGTGATCGACAGGTACTGGGCTGCCCGGAATGCCCCCGGCTCGATCTCGCCGGCCGGGTCGATCCCGTCCCGGTAGGCCGCGACCTTGGCGGTCGCGCGCTCGTAGCCGATCGTGCGCAGGCCCTGCCCGAACGCCAGGGCGAGCGGCAGCCCGACATAGCCCAGGCCGACGATGGCCACGCATGTTTCTTCGGAGGGAGTGACGTCCATCGTGATGCCGTGCGGGGCGCGTGCCGCCCGGATCGGGTCATACCTGTTCCGGGCGGGTTTCGGTATGCGGGGTTGGGCCAGCGACGGTGCATCGCCTTCACGGCAGTCGCGCTCCCTCCCCACCCCACGGGGAGGGAAAGGCGCGCGTGGCCTGCCGCCGCCTTCACCCCACCGACATCCGCAGCGGCGGCACCACCTCCGGCGGCAGCGGCGAGACGTAGCCGGCGGCGCCGACCCGGCGTGCGAGGTCGGCCTTGGCGGCCTCGCGAAGGGCCGGATCGGTGAGCGCCAGGGCGCCGGTGGCGGCCATCGCCTTGGCGACCTGAACCATCGCCTTGTGGGCGGCCGGGCTGCGGCCCTGGGCGACCACCTGCCAGGTGTGGAACGGGGTTCCGATCGCCACCGTGGGCGCGTGGGCCTGCACGGTCGGCACCACCCAGCTCACGTCGCCGACATCGGTGGAGCCCACCGCCGGGTTGCGCGGAGCGTCGCGCGGGACCAGGAAATCGGCGAGCGGTGCCTCCGTACGGGGCAGCCCGATGGCGCGGAACACGGCATCGATGTCGCCGTCGCTGAGCGTCCCCCGGATCGCGCCGGCGAAGGCCCGGTCGGCCTCGTCGAAATGCGGCGGCCCGAGTTCCTCCATGACGCCGTGGAGCGCCCGCTCCAGCGGGTCGTTGCCCAGGAGGTTCGACACGGCGCTGACGATCCGCACCTCGACGCCGGTCTCGGTCATCAGGGCGGCGCCCTCCGCCACCTTCTTCACCCGCTCGACCAGGGCAAGCATGCCCGGGAGGTCCCGCGCCCGGATCGAGTACCGCACCCGGGCGCTCGCCTGGACGACGTTGGGGGCGATGCCGCCGGCGTCGAGATAGGCGTAGTGCACCCGCGCGTCGGAGGGCATGTGCTCGCGCATGTAGTTCACGCCGACGCTCATCAGTTCCACCGCGTCCAGCGCCGAGCGGCCGAGATGCGGCGCGGCCGCCGCGTGGGCGGTCCGGCCGGTGAAGATGAAGTCCGCCCGGGTGTTGGCGAGCGCCACCGGGGGCGCCACCTCCCAGAAGCTGCCGGGGTGCCAGGAGATCGCGATGTCGGCATCCGCGAAGGCGCCCTCGCGGACCATGAACGCCTTGGCGGCTCCGCCCTCCTCGGCCGGGCAGCCGTAATAGCGCACGCGGCCGGGGGTGCCGGTCTCGGCGAGCCAGTCCTTCACGGCGGTCGCGGCCAGCAACGCCGCCGCCCCGAGCAGGTTGTGGCCGCAGCCATGGCCGTGGCCACCCTGCTCCACGGGCCGGTGCTCGGCGATCCCCGCCTCCTGCGACAGTCCTGGTAGCGCGTCGTACTCGCCCAGGAAGGCGATGACCGGACCGCCCTCTCCCGCCTCGCCCATCACGGCGGTGGGGATGCCGGCGACCTGCTCGGTGACGCGGAAGCCTTGATGGCGCAGCTCCGCCGCGTGCTCGGCGCAGGAGCGCTCTTCCGTGTAGCAGACCTCCGGCATGCCCCACACGCGCTCGGACAGGGCGATCAGCCGCGCCTTCTGCGTATCGACGTGGCGCCACACGGTGTTGCGGTTGTCCATCTCGTCGTCTCCGAGCGTGTCTCGCGTCGATGCGCATCCATAGCGGGTGCGGCGGCCTGCGTGTCGGGCCCCGTCATGCAGGCCCGGGGCCAGGCTGCCGAGCCCCGGCGACGACGTTTCGCCCCAAGCGTAACTGGCGCGCCCCTTGCCAAGGGCCTTGCCAAAGCCGCACCCAGAAGGATGCTATGCGGGGCGCGGCGGCAATCAGGGATAGGTGCATGGACGAGCGGGATCTGCGCGGGCTCATCGGGCAGGTGAAGGTCGGCCGCTTGTCGCGGCGCGGCTTCGTGCAGCGGATGCTGGCCGTCGGCCTTTCCGCGCCGATGGCGGGGCTGATGCTGGCGGGGAACGGGGTGGCGATGGCCGCCGACATCCGGGGCGGCTACAAGGCGGCGAAGGCTGGCGGCGGCGGTGCGCTGCGCCTGCTCTGGTGGCAGGCGCCGACCCTGATCAACCCGCATTTCGCCATCGGCACGAAGGACCAGGAGGCCTCGCGGATCTTCTACGAGCCGCTCGCCGCCTGGGACGCGGACGGCAACCTCGTGCCGGTGCTGGCCGCCGAGATCCCGTCCAAGGAGAATGGCGGGCTGGCCGCCGACGGCCGCTCGGTGGTCTGGAAGATCAAGCCGGGCGTGACGTGGCACGACGGCAAGCCGCTCACCGCCGACGACCTCGTGTTCACCTGGGCCTATGCCCGCGACCCCGCCACCGCGGCGGTGACGATCGGCTCCTACAAGGATTGCACGGTCGAGAAGGTCGACGACCTCAGCGTCCGGATCCTGTTCGACAAGCCGACGCCGTACTGGAGCGATGCCTTCGTGGGTACCGTCGGCATGGTGATCCCCAAGCATCTGTTCGCCGCCTATACCGGGGCCAAGTCCCGGGATGCGCCGCAGAACCTCGCCCCCGTGGGCACCGGGCCGTACCGGTTCCTCGAGTTCCGGCCCGGCGACATCGTCCGGGGCGAGCGCAACCCGAACTACCACCTGCCCAACCGGCCCTACTTCGACACCATCGAGATGAAGGGCGGCGGCGACGCGGTCTCGGCAGCCCGCGCGGTGCTCCAGACCGGCGAGTACGACTACGCCTGGAACCTGCTCGTCGAGGACGAGGTGCTCAAGCGCCTGGAGACCGGCGGCAAGGGCCGGGTCGACGTCGTCTACGGCGGCAAGCTCGAGTTCCTGCTGCTCAACACCACCGACCCGAACGTCGAGGTCGACGGCGAACGCTCCTCGCTCAAGACCAAGCACCCCGCCTTCTCGGACCCGAAGGTCTGCCACGCGATGAACCTGCTGGTCGACCGCAAGTCGATCCAGGACTACATCTACGGCCGGACCGGCCGGGCCACGGCCAACTCGGTCAACGGCCCGGAGCGCTTCGTCTCCAAGAACACCCGCTTCGCGTTCGACCCGGCCAAGGCCAACGCGCTCCTCGACGAGGCCGGCTGGGCGAGAGGCTCGGATGGCGTGCGGGCCAAGGACGGCAAGCGCCTGAAGCTGCTGTTCCAGACCTCGATCAACGCCCCGCGCCAGAAGACCCAGGCGATCATCAAGCAGGCGGCGGCCAAGGCCGGGATCGAGATCGAGCTGAAATCGGTCACCGGCTCGGTGTTCTTCTCCTCCGACCCGGCCAACCCGGACACGTTCCCGCATTTCTACGCGGACATGGAGATGTACGCGATCAGCATGACCCAGGCCGATCCCTCGACCTGGCTGCTCCAGTACGTCTCGTGGGAGGCCGCTACCAAGGACAACAAGTGGCAGGGCCGCAACATCGCGCGCTGGCGCAACGCGGATTACGACGCCGCCTACAGGGACGCCCAGGCCGAACTCGACCCGGTCAAGCGCGCCGCCCTGCTGATCAAGGCCAACGACCTCGCGGTCTCGGAGAACATTCTGCCGCTGATCCATCGGGCGGAGGTCTCGGGGGCCGCCGCCAAGCTGGTGGCCCCGCGCAGCGGCTGGGACAACGACTTGGCGTTCCTGCCCGAATGGAGCCGGGAGGCCTGAGCGGGAGCCGCGCGCCATGGGCGCCTACATCCTGCGCAGGCTCCTGATCGCGATCCCGAGCCTGCTCGGGATCAGCCTGATCCTGTTCGTCGTCCTGGCCCTCGCCCCGGGAGACCCGTTCGGCGAGCTCGCCGCCAACCCGAACGTGCCCCCGGAGGTCCGCGCGGCCCTGCGGCTCAAGTTCGGGCTCGATGACCCGATCTTCACCCGCTACCTGCGCTGGCTCTGGGCGATGCTGCACGGCGACTGGGGCTTCTCCTTCGCCAGTCGGGTGAACGTCGACACGTTGATCCTGCAGCGGCTGCCGACCACGCTGTTCGTGGTCGGGTCCTCGCAGGTCCTGGCTCTGCTGGTGGCGGTGCCGGTCGGGCTCTACGCCGCCCGCCGGCCCTACTCGCTGGCCGACCAGGTCGCCAACACCCTGGCCTTCGTGGGCTTCTCGCTGCCGACCTTCTTCACCGGCCTGTTGTTCATCCTGCTGTTCTCGATCAAGCTCGGCTGGCTACCTTTCGTCTACCAAGCCGACCTGCCCGGCACGGGGCTGGCCTGGGCCTGGGAGAGCGTGCGGCAAGCGATCATGCCGGTGGCGGTGCTGGGCTTCTTCCAGGCCGCCTCCTACACACGCTACGTGCGCGCCTCGGCGCTGGACGTCGCCCGCCTCGACTACGTCACCACGGCCCGGGCCAAGGGGCTGACCGAGGGCACTGTCACCCGCCGGCACGTCGCCCGCAACGCCCTGATCCCGGTGGTGACCCTCGTCGCCCTCCAGATCCCGGCGGTGTTCGGCGGCGCCATCGTCACCGAGCAGATCTTCCGGATCCCCGGCATAGGCTCCCTGCTGATCGACGCGATGCTGGCCAACGACACCCCGGTGGTGATGGCCGTGACCTTCGTGTTCGCGGGCCTCGTCGTCCTGTTCAACCTCGTCGCGGACCTGCTCTATGGCTGGCTCGACCCTCGCATCGCCCTCCGTTGAGGCGTCCCCCCTGGCCCGCTCCCCGGCCTCGCCTGGGCGGGAGACCTGGCGGCGCTTCCGCCGGCACCGGCTGGCGCTGGCCAGCGTCGCCGTGCTGGCGGTGCTGGTCGGCGGCGTGTTGTTCGGCGGCCTCGTCTGGCCGCTGGCCATCGACGACATCGACTTCTCGGCTCAGCTCCAGGGGCCGTCCTGGGCGCACCCGTTCGGCACCGACGACCTTGGCCAGGACCTGCTCGCCCGGATGATCTACGGCGGCCGGATCTCGCTCGCGGTCGGCTTCGCCGCCATGGCGGTGGCAAGCCTGATCGGGGTCGTGGTCGGGGCGCTGGCCGGCATGTCGCGCCGCCTGCTCGATCCGGCGCTGATGTGGTTGACCGACCTGTTCCTGTCGCTGCCGCAGCTGCCGCTGCTGCTCTTAGTGATCTACTTGTTCCGCGACAGCCTGAAGGCCGTGTTCGGGGTCCAGGGCGGCGTCTTTCTCATGATCGTCGCGGTGATCGGCGGCCTGCGCTGGATGCCGGTCGCCCGGCTGGTGCGGGCGCAGTTCCTCACGCTGCGCGAGAAGGAGTTCGTCGAGGCGGCCCGCTCGCAGGGCGCCACCACCGGACACCTCGTCCGCCGCCACATCCTGCCCAACGCCCTGGGGCCGGTGATCGTGGCCGCCTCCATCGAGGTCTCGGCGGCGATCATCGCGGAATCGACGCTCTCGTTCCTGGGCCTCGGCTTCCCCCCGGACATCCCGACCTGGGGCAGGCTGCTGTTCGACGCCAAGGACCATCTCGACGTCGCCCCGCACTGGGCGCTGTTCCCCGGCGGCGCGATCTTCCTGACCGTGCTGGCGATCAACTTCATCGGCGACGGCCTGCGCGACGCCCTCGACCCGCGCCGGGTTTTCTAACGGGCACCTCCGCCGTAGGGCTCCGCCCTGCACCCGCGAAAGGTCCCGGACCTTTTGAAACCAGGACTGGTCAAGGAGCTGAGCCCGTGACGGATCCGATCCTCTCGGTGCGCGACCTCACCGCCGCCTTTCGTTCCGACGGGCAGTGGCGCGAGGTGGTGCATGGCGTCTCATTCGATATCGGCCCCCGGGAGACCGTGGCGCTGGTGGGCGAATCCGGCTCCGGCAAGAGTGTGAGCGCGATGTCGATCATGCGGCTGCTCGCCCGGGACGCCAGCCGCGTCGGCGGCAGCGTGCGGTTCGAGGGCCGGGAACTGCTCACCGCCTCCGAGGCCGAGATGCGCCAGGTCCGGGGCGATGCCATCGCCATGATCTTCCAGGAGCCGATGACCTCCCTGAACCCGGTCCTGACCGTCGGCTTCCAGATCGCCGAGGCGCTGATCCGGCACCGGGGCCTGTCGCGGGCTGGCGCCGAGGCCGAGGTGGTCCGGCTGCTCGACAAGGTCCGGATCCCGGGCGCCCGGTCGCGGATCCATCAATACCCGCACCTGTTCTCCGGCGGCATGCGCCAGCGGGTGATGATCGCCATGGCGCTGGCCTGCCGGCCCAAGCTCCTGATCGCCGACGAGCCGACCACGGCGCTCGACGTGACGATCCAGGCCCAGATCCTCGACCTGATCAAGAGCCTCCAGGACGAGGAGGGCATGTCGGTCCTGTTCATCACCCACGACATGGGCGTGGTCGCCGAGATCGCCGACCGCACGGTGGTGATGTATCGTGGCCGCGCCGTGGAGGCCGGCCCCACCGCCCGGATCTTTGCCGCGCCCGAGGATCCTTACACCCGGGCCTTGCTGGCGGCCGTGCCGCGGCTCGGCGCCATGGCGGGGCGGGCCCGGCCGATGCGCTTCCCCGTGATCGACCGCGCCACCGGCGTCGCCGAGCCGACGCCCGAAACCCCCGACACCGTCAAGTCGGCCGAGCGCCCGATCCTGGAGGTGCGCGACCTGACCACCCGGTTCGAGATGCGCGGCGGCCTGTTCGGCCGGGTGACCGGGCGCGTCCACGCGGTCGAGCGGGTCTCGTTCAGCTTGGCGGCCGGCGAGACTCTGGCGCTGGTCGGGGAATCCGGCTGCGGCAAGTCCACCACCGGCCGTTCGATCCTGCGACTGGTCGAGCCGCTCTCTGGCTCGGTCCTGCTCGACGGCGAGGACGTCGCCGCCCTCGACCCCAAGGCCCTGCGCCTCCGGCGCCAGCGGATGCAGATGATCTTCCAGGACCCGTTCGCCAGTCTCGACCCGCGCATGAGCGTCGGCGCAGCGGTGGCCGAGCCCCTGCTGATCAACCGCCTCGCCACGGGTCGCGAGGCGCGCGCGCGGGCGGAAGCGCTGCTGACCCGGGTCGGGCTGCCGGCCGAGGCCGCGGGGCGCTTCCCGCACGAGTTCTCCGGCGGCCAGCGCCAGCGGATCTGCATCGCCCGGGCGCTGGCCTTGCGCCCCCGCCTGATCGTGGCCGACGAGGCGGTCTCGGCGCTCGACGTCTCGGTGAAGGCACAGGTGGTCAACCTGATGCTCGACCTGCAGGCCGAGATGGGGCTCGCCTATCTCTTCATCTCCCACGACATGGCAGTGGTCGAGCGGGTGAGTCACCGGGTCGCCGTGATGTATCTCGGCGAGATCGTGGAGATCGGCCCCCGCGCGGCCGTGTTCGGCGACCCCCAGCACCCTTATACGAAGAAGCTGCTGGCCGCCGTCCCGGTCCCCGACCCTGCCCGCCGCCGGGACCGTCACGCGCTGCCGGACGACGAGATCCGCAGCCCGATCCGGGCACCGGACTACGCGCCGCCGGAGCGGCTGTACCGTGAGGTCTCCCCAGGCCACGTGGTGCAGGATTGGGGCGCCGACTGGGAGGGCGCCACGACGCGCATGGCAGCGGCGTGACGGGCGGCTGCGGAGTCATCGCCAGCGGAGCACCCGCTTGATCCGGCTGTCAGCGTGCGGATCGGCGTAGTGCAGCAGCACGATGGCGCGGATCGCGTCGGCATCACACGCTTCGTCGGTGTGCGGCGAGCGGGAGCCCCAGGAGAAGTGAAGGCTCCCGGGCTTGAGCTTGAGGCGGATTGTGCGCCGGCCCCCACGACGATACGCCGCGTTCGGTAGAGCCTGGGCTAGCTGGTTGTCGGGACCCTGACCCAGCAAACTGATCCACGGCTGAGCGCGAGTTTTTCGGGCATCCCGAACCCCGGACGGGGGATGCCATGCCCCGCAAGCGCTTCACGAACGAACGGGGCGCCTTTGCCCTGCGGCAGGCGCAGAACGGTGCGACGGTGGACGAGGTCTGCCGGAAGGGGGGTGGTCCGAGCCTACGTTCCACCAGTGAAAGAAACAGTTCGTCGGCATGGGTTGCCGGAGATCCGGCGGCTCAAGAAGCTGGAAGAGGAGAACGGCAAGCTCAAGAGGTTGGTGGCCGACCTGACGCTGGACCGCTCGATGTTGCAGGATGTCCTGACGCGACAGCGGTAAGGCCCTGCGCTCGCCGTGAAGTCGCCGGTCACCTGCAAGGTGGCCCGAGGCTCGAGCCGAGCGTCGGGCCTGCCAGGCCACCGGCGTCGGTCGCCTGTCGTCTGTCGCAGCGCTACAGGAAGCGATCCGACCCTCAGGTCGCGCTGCGGATGCGGCTGAAGGAGTTGGCCGTAGCGCACGTGCTCTATGCCTACCGGCGGCTGCACACCCCAATTCTGCCGGCCGCATGCTTGACCGGTGGACCTACTTCAACGGGGTCGAGTTCGACTTCTCCCGACCAGGCAGACCGACCGACAACGCCGACATCGCGTCGGTCAACGGCCGTCTACCGGCGGAGTGCCTGAACGTCTCGTTGTTCCTGTCGTTGGCGGATGCTCGCGAGCGCGTCGAGGAATGGAGGTACCACGACACCGAAGATCGACCCCACACAGCCCCGGATGGCTTTACGCCCCGAGCTTTCGCCAACAAAGCCGTCACCGCCCGAGAGCTCCCATAGGTCGTGAACCACAAACGGGGTCAACTCCAGATCGGCGATGCAGTAACGTTCATGTTGGATCACCCCGTTGGAAGCGATCGGGTACGTGAATTAGGCTGGTGCCGTTCCAGCTAGGAAACGCTTACGAAGAAAGTGGCGTAGCCGTCCGCGTGGACACGATCCAGATGCGCTCGATAGGCTGCGTAAGTCGCCTCATGCGGAGCGATGCGGCCGTAACGGAGTTCAGCCGCAACGCGCTCCGGGAGCAGGGCGAGCGGGGCAGCAGCGGGCGTGAGCTGCATGCCGCGGCCCGCGTGCAGCGTGGTGAGAATCCCGTACATCTCGCCTCGAATATTGGGACGGCCTAGCACCGCGAGACGATGCTGCCCGTGCCAGTTGGTCGTTAAGTATACCATGCCTGATTGGCTGGGAACGGCGACACTGCCGGACTGTGCGAACGGCGCATCGATCCGCTCGGCCTCACGGAATACCAAGCGCGCGCTGTCCGTGTCCCAGGCAATCTCGGTTCGGTAGGCGAAAATCACTCCCGCCGTCTCGAACGAGGGGCGTAGGGTGAGGTAACAGCCCTCCAGCCAAGACACACCCTGACGCGCGTAGGCCCCGAGTTCGTCGGGGGCGTGACGGGGCAGTTCCGGAACCGGTGCCTGCTCCGCCGGCTGCCGCAGGGATTGGCCCAACGCCTCCTCCAGCCGGATCGTGGTTGCCAGGGTGAACGGCCGGCGGCCGGCGAGCGCTTTCTCCAGGGTCGAGATGCTGATCCGGGCCTCATCGGCCAGCGTCTGCCGAGACATGCGTCGGCGGGCCAGCGCCTCGCGTACATTCTGGGCGATGGCGCGGCTCTGCGCTGCGGACAGTTCAACTTCGTTCACGGACAAGGCTCGCGCAGGCTCGATCCGTACAGATCCGCATGAAACCGCACATTTGCGCAAGCGCGGCCAAGCTGGCCAGCCACGCCGACCCATCAGGAACGCCCTGCCTCCGACGCCAACTCGGTCTCGACGATCAGCCGCAGCGGACCGGCCTGCAGCGCCTCCAGGGGCCAGCAGGTGACGAGGTCGAGATGCCGTCCCGGGGCGTGTGGGTCGATGCCCGAGGCGTCCCAGCGCGCAACCCGCTTGCCGGTGACGCGGAAGCGCAAGGTTCGGCCGTCCCGGCCCGTCACCGTGACCGAATCGCCGGGGCCGATCTGCCCCAGTCCCGCGAACTGCGTGTCGCGGTGCGCGGCGAAGACCGCAGTACCGGGTTCGCCGGCCTCCGGGGTGCCGTCCAGATGGCCGGGGCCGAAGGCCAGGGCCTGCCCGCTCCCGCCCCGCAGGACCACGAAGCTGCGGCCCGCGACGGTGAGCCGGGCGATCGGCTCGGTGTCGGCCCAGGGCCATGGCTTGGCGGGCTGCCGCCCGGCCAGGCTGCGGGCGAAGGCACGCTCCAGCAGCACCTGCGCCAGAATGGCCTTGACGGGTATCCAGGCGGCCTGCGCTGTCAGCGCGAGGCCCGCAAGGGTGAGGAGGGTCGCGAGGGCCCTCCCCCGCCCGGGTCCGAGATGACGGCGCATCATATTTCCCCGGTCCGCCGGCCGCCGGACCGATGACCGGCGCCCAGCAGGAGGCCCAGGAGAGCGAGGAGAAGGCCCAGGCTAAGCTCCGCCAGGATACCGGCCCCCGTCTGCGGCAAGTCAACGGCCGCGCCATCGGCACTGATCGGCACGATTCGGGCCGCCTTTTCGTCGGCTGGCGCGTCGTCGGGCCGGTCCGTGCCGAACACACTGGCGAAGTCCCAGCCCGCCGGCAGGTTCAGCGGCAGGTCGGCGGCGACGAGGGGCGTGCCCGGCGCCCGGCGCGGGGTGGCGTCGATGGCTACGAGAGCAGTCAGCCGCGTCGTCAGGCCGTGCTCCAGGGCGAGGGCCAGGATGGTGGCGTCGGCCGCGTCCGCGCCGAGTCGCCCGGTCAGGCGCGTTGTCTCGGTCTCGCCGATCCGGGAGCGCGCCCAAACCTTGGAGATGCCGGCGCCCGCGTCCGCCTCGGCGAGCGGCAGCGTCCGGCTCCAGGTCCGGCCGCCCACCCGGCCCGCGACGGTCACGGTCCCCGCGACGGTCACGGTCCCCTCGGCAGTCCTCGGCAGCCGCGCGGCGAAGACCAGAGGCTCGCCGCGGTACAGGTCGGGCAGCGCACCCGGCGTGACCTCGACGCCCGGAACCGAGAAGGTCGCGGTCAGGTCGGTGACGGCGGGAGATTCAAGCTTCTCGTAGAGTGCGCGGGTCCGTTCGCCGACCTGCGCGAGGTCGCGGATCTCGGTAAAGCTGCCGCGTCCGATCCCGGCGGCGTGGCGCATCAGGTGGCCGTTGGGCGCCGAGCCGATGCCGACCATGAACAGGCGCGAGCGCCCAAGATTCGCGTGGATCGCCGCGAAGATCTGCTCCTCCTCACCGACGGCTCCGTCGGTGAGGAACACGACTTGGCGCACGCGCCCGTCCTCCGCATGGGGATCGGCCAGGGCGGCCTTGAGTGGCGCCAGCATCTCGGTGCCGCCGCGAGCCTCCAAGGCGGCGACGAAGCGTTCGGCCTCTGCCAGGGCATCCGGCGTCGCCGGCACGGGTACGGGATGCAGCGCGTCCCAGGTGTCGTCGAAGCGGATGACGTTGAAGCGGTCCTGCGAGGTCAGGCGCCCGAGGCCGGCCAGCAGCCCGGCCTTAGCCTGCCGCATCGAGGCGCCGGACATCGAGCCGGAATTGTCGATGACGAATATGACGTCGCGCGCCGGCCGGGAGGCCGTGTCGGCCTCGATCGCGGGCGGGTTCACGGCGGCCAGCAGGTAAGTCCGGCCGGCGACGGTCTCGCGGAACAGGCCGAGGCCGGGCATCCGGCCCGGGACCGGCGCCCAGGTCAGCTCGAGGTCACGGTCGGCCGGCGCGACGCCGTTGGCCAGGGTGATGGTCCGGGCCTCCGGGCTGGTCTCTGTCACGCTGATCGCGTGGGTCGCGCTGCGAACGGCTCCGACGGCGAAACCCGCCCGAAGCCGAACCGTGACGGCGACGGGGTTGGTCGATCGGGAGATCGACGGGTCGAGCACCGGCGGGCTGATCCGGGCGCGATCCGGAACCGGGTCGCGGGCCGCCTCGACCACGCCGTCGAGGGAGACTGCCGCCACCGAGGCAGGGGTGGGATTGTAGCGGGGCGCGACCACCAGGGGCAGGCGCAGCATCCGCGTCTCGCCGGAGACGGGGATCGTCTGCTGATAGGTGATCTGGACAAGCACCGTCTCGCCGGGGCCGATATTGGCGACCGCGTTGGTGAAGATGTTGGGCCGCTCCTGCGTGGTCAGGGCTGCCGACTGCCCCGCCGCCCGCGCGGCCTCGTAGGCGCGCTTGGCCGCCGCCCGCTCGCGAATGTCGGCGACGATCACGCGGGAGCCGACGACGAGCTTCATGCCATCCACGGCGGCGTCCTCCGGCAGGGGATACACGTAGGTGCCCTCGACCCAGTTCGTACTCGTGTTGCGGAAGGCTTGGGTGACGACGGTCCGGGCGGTCGGGCCGCTGACATCGACGCCGATGTCGGTCGCGAGCTGGACGGCCTCGACCTGCGCGGTGCCGGCCGACCCGCGCAGCGTCAGGCCGCCCCGGCGCGGTCCGGGCGCCGCCTGAGCCGAGGCGAGCATGACGAGGAGCGCCAGCAGCGCGAGGAAGAGCGGCGACAGCGTGGCGATGTGCCTGGGCTCGGCTGCGGATCGTGGAGTGAAGAACGGCATCGGGGAAGTCTCCTGCGCCGGCTGATCGAGGCCGGCTCGCCGCTGAAGCTCCCGCGCCCGCCCCTCTGCCACCACCAGAAACTTCGCTCTTTTCCGGGCTGGAGCCGCACCCGCTCGCCGCGACCGGACGGATCTGTGCGGGGCCGGTGCGGCTCTGTCCGCCCCGCGGTGCCGGCTGCCGACCAGACGCTGCGCGGCGCCAACATCACGGTCTCCTGGCCGAATGCCGGCCGTGCTCATCTTCTCCGGGCGGTACGGCCATTCCCGCGAAGGCGTTCTGTGGCACTTCGCGGCCCCGCCAAGTGGTTGAACCCCGGGAGGTCGAAGGGACCCGAGTCGGCTGACGAACGGGCTACGCGGCGACCGAAGCGCTGTAGCTCGCCGTAGCTGCAGCAGCCGCTCTCCTGCCAGGTTTTCTGTGTCCCGATCCGACTCGTTGCAGAAAGCCCGAAGGCCCGCTCCAGGCACTTGATGAGAGCCGCGATCGAAACGGGTGGATGTCCACTGGTCCTCCTTCGGGCGGTGGTGCCTGAAAGAG
>NZ_VRVA01000004.1:0-190669 GCF_008039945.1 Methylobacterium sp. WL64 | reverse complement strand
CCGGCGCCGGGCGCGCCTGTCCCGCCCCCGCCCCCCGGTGCGCAACCGGGCCAGCCGCCCGCCGGCGGTCCGGCGGCGCGCGGCGTGTTCAACGCACCGGGCCAGCCCGGCTACGTCCCCGGCGGCTTCCGCGCGGACGACGACGTGCGCGACTACGACCAGGTCCGTCGCGACCGGCGTGAGTTCAGCGAGGGCGGTCGCACCTATTACCGGGAGCCCGGCCGCATCATCGTCCGCGACCGCGACGGCTACCTGATCCGCCACGACGAGAACGAGCGGTTCCGGGACATCGACCCGCGCGGCTTCCGCTCCGAGCGGCGCGGTGCCGACTTCTACAGCTTCATCGACCGGCCGGGCGGCGAGCAGATCGTCACCGTCACGGACGATGACGGGCGGATGCTGCGCCGCTATCGCCGCTTCCGCGACGGCCGCGAGGTGGTGATCATCGACAACAGCTACGCCGGCCCGCCGCGCCCGATCTACGACGACGTGGTCGTGCTGCCGCCCCCCGACATCCGCATCCCCCGCGACCGCTACGTGGTGGAGTACGAGCAGGCGGACGAGGGTGCGGTCTACGAGGCGCTGACGGCCCCGCCTGTGGTCGCCGTGGACCGGCGCTACACCCTGGACCAGGTCCGCTACAGCCCGGATCTGCGCGCGCGGATGCGCTCGGTCGACATCGACACGATCACCTTCGACACAGCTTCGTTCACGGTGACGCCGGACCAGGCGGCCCGGCTGTCGGTGATCGCCGCGGCGATCAACCGGGCGATCCGCGCCAACCCGCAGGAGGTCTTCTTGATCGAGGGTTACACCGACGCGGTGGGGTCCGACATCGACAACCTGTCCCTGTCGGACCGCCGGGCGCAGTCGGTGGCGACGGTGCTGACCCAGCAGTTCCAGGTTCCGCCGGAGAACCTGACCACACAGGGCTACGGCGAGCAGTACCTGAAGGTGAACACGCAGAACGCAGCCCGGGAGAACCGTCGCGTCACGGTCCGGCGGATCACGCCGCTGCTACAGCAGGGAACGCCGCAGGGCGCGCCACCGCCACGCTGAGCGGACTGACGACACTGACCGCGGCGGGCCGGAGCAATGCGTCCGCCGTGGTTGACGTCATGGCTCATGCGTCCCACCACCGGGCGAAGGTGGCGGCGCGGGACGGTTCATGGAGAGCGACGACGACGGGCGGCTGATCCGGTCGGGTACGCCAGTGTTCCGCCGCACCGCGCTGGCGCTGGCGGCGGCCGGGTTCTCGACCTTCGCGGTGCTCTACGCGGTGCAGCCGCTGCTGCCGATCTTTTCGGATGCGTTCGGCGTCTCGCCGGCCGAGAGCAGCCTCGCCTTGTCGCTGCCCTGCGGGCTGCTGGCGGTGGCGCTTCTGGTGGTGAGCCCGCTCTCGGAGATCTGGGGCCGCAAGCCGGTGATGCTCGCCTCCCTATTCGCCTCCGCAGTGCTGACCATCGTGGCCGCCCTGATCCCGGGCTGGCATGGGTTCCTGATCCTGCGGGCGCTGTCCGGCTTGACCGCGAGCGGCCTGCCCGCGGTGGCGATGGCCTATCTCGCCGAGGAGATGGACACGCAGGCGATCGGCCTGTCGATGGGGCTCCTGGTCGGCGGCAACGCGCTGGGGGGCATGTCCGGCCGGCTGATCAGCGGCGTGATGGCCGACCACATGAACTGGCGGATCGGGCTCGCCACAATCGGCGGCCTGGCCCTCGTCGCGGCGCTGGCTTTCTGGCGCTGGCTGCCGCCGGCCCGCAACTTCGTGCCGCGCCGGATGGCCTGGCGCGACGTGCCGGGCACCTTCGGCCACCATTTCCGCGATGCCGGGCTGCCGTGGCTGTTCGCAGAGGCGTTCCTGCTGATGGGCGGCTTCGTCTGCATCTACAATTACATCGGCTTCCGCCTGCTCGATCCGCCGTTCTCCCTGAGCCAGACGGTGATCGGCCTGATCTTCTCCGTCTACGTCGCCGGCATGGTCAGCAGCCCGGTCACGGGCGAGCTGGCGAGCCGGTTCGGCCGGCGGCGGGTGCTATGGCTCGCCACCGGGGTCGGGCTGGCCGGGATCCTGATGACGCAGGCGGACAACCTGCTGGTGATCGTCGCCGGGATCGTCGTCGTGACGATCGGCTTCTTCGGCGCGCATTCGGTGGCGAGCAGCTGGGTCGGCCGGCGGGCGCTCCGCGACCGGGCCCAGGCCTCCTCGATCTACCTGTGCCTGTACTACCTGGGGTCGTCGGTGCTCGGCACCGCGGGCGGCTGGTTCTTCGCGCATTCCGGCTGGACCGGCGTGGTGCTGTTCGTGGGCACCCTCTACGGTCTGGCCCTCGCCATCGCGATTCGGCTCTCGCGCCTGGCGCCGCTGCCGAGCTGAGGAACCCGTGATGAGCACGCGCACCCATTCCGGCCACGTCGTCGATCAGTTCGGCGCCCAAGCCTCGGCCTACGTGACGAGCGCGGTCCACGCCGCCGGCGCCGACCTGGACCGGATCAGCGCTCTGGTTCGCGGGCTGCCGGGCGCGGGCGTGCTCGATCTCGGCTGCGGCGGCGGCCACGTGGCGTTCGCGGCGGCGGCGGCGGGGGCTTCGGTCACGGCCTACGATCTCTCCTCCGAGATGCTGGCGGCGGTCACCGCCGAGGCCGAGCGGCGCGGCCTCGACGGGATCGAGACCCGCCAGGGCGCCGCCGAGGCGCTGCCTTTCCCGGACGCCGCCTTCGACGCGGTGCTGACCCGCTACAGCGCCCACCATTGGCGCGACGTTCCGGCCGCCCTGGCGGAGGCGCGCCGGGTGCTGAAGCCGGACGGCCTGTTCGTGGTCTGCGATATCGTCGCGCCGGAGGAGCCCCTGCTCGACACCCACCTCCAGGCGGTGGAGTTGCTGCGCGATCCCTCTCATGTGCGCGACTACCGGGTCTCGGAATGGCGCGCGATGCTGGAGGCGGCCGGCCTCGTCCTGGGCGACACGCGAGCCTACCGGCCGCGGATGGACTTCGCGAGCTGGATCGCCCGGATGCGCACGCCGGAGGTCAACGTCGCGGCGATCCGCGCCCTCCAGGGCTCGGCACCCGTCGAGGTCACAGAGCACTTCTGCATCGAGGGCGACGGCAGTTTTCTTCTGGATTCCGCGCTGATCGAGGCGCGCCCGCGCTGAGGATTCTTCCGAACTTCGGATCCCGGTCGGAAGGCGGCTCCGGAAGTGGGACCTCCCCATCCCGCCCCTCATCCTGAGGTCGCGGGGTCGGCAAGGCGGATCGGACACGCCCTGATTTGCACCCGGAGGCTTGGCCGTTGAACGGTCCGGGCCTCGCACCCATGTTGGACATCCGTGTCATCAGAGGAAGCCCGGCCCGCGCTGCGGGATCGCGGCTCTGCAAGCCCGCCTGCTCGAGCTCGTCACCGTCGTCCTGCTGATCGCGCTGAACGGCGTCTTCGCTCTCTCCGAGCTGGCGGTGGTCTCATCGCGCAAGAGCCGTCTGCGCGCCTATGCGGATGCCCGCCGGCCGGGGGCGAAGGCGGCCCTGGCGCTGGCCGAGGAGCCGGGACGCTTCCTCTCCACAGTCCAGATCGGCATCACGCTGATCGGCATCCTGTCGGGCGTCGTCTCGGGCGCGGCGCTGGGCGACCGCCTGGCGCTGACGCTGATCGACCTCGGCCTGCCGAAGGGCTGGGCCGACACGCTGGGCTACACCCTGGTGATCGGGGTGATCACCTACCTGTCGGTGATCATCGGCGAGCTGGTCCCGAAGCATCTTGCCTTGCGCAACCCGGAGGGGATCGCCTGCGCGGTGGCGCCCGGCATGCGGCTCGTCGCCCGGGCGGCCCTGCCGGCGGTGTGGCTGCTCGACGCCTCGACCCGGGCGGTGTTCCGCCTGATCGGCCAGGAAACCGAGAGCGCGAGCGCCGTCACCGAGGAGGAGATCCGCAGCCTCGTGGCCGAGGCCGAGACGGCCGGCGTCATCGAGGGCGGCGAGCGCGCGATGATCTCCGGCGTGCTCCGGCTCGGCGACCGGCTGGTGCGCGGCGTCATGACTCCGCGCACCGAGGTCGTGTGGCTCGACCTCTCGGACGATCCCGAGGCCATCCGAGCACGCCTGCTGGCGAGCCCCCATGCCCGCCTGCCGGTGGCCGATGGCGGCCCGGACGCCATGATCGGCGTCGTGCAGGTCCGCGACCTGATCGGCCCGCTCTCCCGCGGCGAGCCCCTGGACCTGCGGGGGCATGTCCGCCGGGCCCCGGTGCTGCCCGATACGCTGGACGCGCTCGATGCCCTGGACGCCCTGCGCAAGGGCACCGTGCCGATGGCGCTGGTCCACGACGAGTACGGCCATTTCGACGGGCTCGTGACCCCCGCCGACATCCTCGATGCCATCGCGGGCGCGTTCCACTCCGAATCCGTGGAGCCGGACGCAGTGCGCCGCCCGGACGGGTCCTGGCTGATCGCCGGCTCAATGCCGGCCGACGAGATGGCCGACCAGCTCGGCCTGCGCCTTCCGCCCTCGCGCGACTACGCCACGGCCGCCGGCCTCGTCATCGCGGCGTTCCAGCGCCTGCCGGAGACCGGCGAGACCTGCGACATCGCCGGCTGGCGCTTCGAGGTGGTGGATCTCGACGGCCGCCGCGTGGACAAGCTGCTGGCGACGCGGCTCGAAGAAGCGGAGGCGGAATAGGCGCTACGCCGCCTCGCCCGCCATCCGCCGCGCCGCCCGGTCGCGGCCGATCAGCGGCAGCAGCCCGGCGAGATCCGGCCCATGCTCCAGCCCGGTGAGCGCGAGGCGCAGCGGCATGAACAGCCCCCGCCCCTTCGCGCCGGTGCGGCTGCGGATCTCGGTGGTCCAGGCCTTCCAGGTCTCAGGCCCGAACGGCTCAGCCGGCAGGGTCTCGCGGGCCGCCGCGATCACGGCCTCCTCTGTCAGGACCGGATCGATCGGGCCGGTCACCACGCGCCACCAGTCGCCCGCCTCCGAGACACGGCCGAGATTGGGCTGCGCCGCCCGCCAGAATGGCTCCGCGGTCTCGGCAGGGATGCCGAGGGCGGTGAGGCGCGGGGCAACCTCGGCGTACGGCATGGCATGGACGAGCCGGGCGTTGAGCCCGTCGAGCTCGGTGGGGTCGAACCGGGCCGGCGCCCGGGAGATCTCGCCGAGATCGACGAGGCTCGCCAGCGTGTCGAGGTCGGGTACCGCCCGCACGGATTCGGCCGAGCCGGTCAGCACCGCCAGCGAGCGCACGGCCGCCGGCTCGTAGCCGGCCTCGCGCAGACCGCGCAGCGACAGGTGGCCGAGCCGCTTCGACAGCCCCTCCCCGTCCGCGGTGGTGAGCAGGTTGTGGTGGCCGAAGACCGGCACGTCCGCGCCGAGCGCCTCGAAGATCTGCACCTGCACGCCGGTGTTGGTGACGTGGTCCTCGCCGCGGATCACGTGGGTGATGCCGAGGTCGGCATCGTCCACCACGGAGGGCAGCGTGTAGAGATAGCTGCCGTCGGCGCGGATCAGCACCGGGTCGGACAGCGACGCGCAATCCACATGCGCCGGCCCGCGCACGAGATCGTCCCACGTCACGGTCCGGGCCTCCAGCAGGAAGCGCCAATGCGGCCGGCGGCCCTCCGCCTCCAGGGCGGCGCGGTCCTCCGCGGTGAGCTGCAGCGCCGCCCGGTCGTAGATCGGCGGCTGACCACGGCCGAGCTGACGCTTGCGCCGACGCTCGAGCTCCTCCTGCGTCTCGTAGCAGGGATAGAGCCGCCCCGCCGCGCGCAAGGTGTCGGCGGCGGCATCGTGCTGGGCCTTGCGGTCGCTCTGGCGGGCGAACAGGTCCCAGGTGATGCCGAGCCAGGCGAGATCCTCCTGGATCGCCTCGGCGAACGTTTCGGTCGAGCGCTCGGCGTCGGTGTCGTCGAGGCGCAGCAGGAAGCGCCCGCCCGCCTTGCGCGCGAACAGCGCGTTGAGCAAAGCCGGGCGGGCGTTGCCGATATGCAGGTAGCCGGTGGGCGAGGGAGCGAAGCGGACGAGCGTCATGATCCGCTCTGTAGCCGATCTGCGGACGGTTTTGCGCGTCCCTTCGCGCATGGGTGACGCGAACCGCCCGTACCCTCGCCTTCGGCCCGCTACCCAGCCCCGCCAAAACCCGTCAGAACGCCACGCTTGGCGCTGAGCAGGATGAGCGGGATGGACGAGACGGCCGATATCGTGGTGGTCGGCGGCGGGATGGTCGGGCTCGCCTGCGCCATCGCGCTCAAGGATCGCGGCCTCGACGTGGTTCTGTGCGACCCCGGCGAGGCCCGGGCCCGGACCTCCTACGGCAATGCCGGCGTGGTCAGCCGCGGCTCGATCCTGCCGATGTCGAGCCCGGCCCTGTGGGGCAAGCTCCCGGCCTACCTGCGCAACGCCGACCGGGGCCTGCGCCTGCGCTACGCGCACCTGCCGCGGATCCTCCCCTACACGGCGCATTTCCTGGCGAGCGCCCGGGCCTCGCGCTGGCGCCGGGCCGCCGCCGCCCTGCTGCCGCTCACGAGCGCGGCCTACCCGGCCCATGAACGGCTGGCCGCAAGGGCCGGCACCAGCGAGCGGCTGCAGCGGACCGGCTGGCTCAAGGCCTACCGCACCGAAGCCGCCTTCAAGGCCGCCGCCCCGGAGCGGGAGATCCTGTCCGGGCACGGGGTGGCGTTCGACCTCCTCGACACGGCGGGGATCCGCGATCTGGAGCCTGCTCTGGTGCGCCCCTACGCGCGGGCCATGCTGCTGACGGAGACCGGGTCTGTGCGCGAGCCCGGCCGCCTGATCGAGGCCTGCGAGGCGCTGTTCGCCGGCCTGGGCGGAAGGCGGCTGCGCGGCAGCGTCGAAAGCTTGTCGCCGGAGGCCGAGGGCTGGCGCGTCGTCCACGAGACCGGCGCGGTACGGTCCAAGCAGGTGGTGCTGGCGGCGGGCGCCGCCTCCGGGTCGATCGCGAGAAGCCTGGGCTACCGCTTCGCCGTCGCGGCCGAGCGCGGCTACCATCGTCACTACGCCCTGCACCCGGACAGCCCGCCCCTGACCCGCCCCGTGCTCGACACGGGTGCGGGCTCGATCCTGTCGCCGATGGGCGATCACCGGGTGCGGGTGCTGTCGGGCGTCGAACTCAACGCCCGCGACGCCGACCCGGACCACACCCAGATCGAGGCGGCCTCCCGCGAGGCGGGGGAGACCCTGCGTCTCGGCGGCCCCCTCGACAACGAGCCCTGGCTCGGCTCGCGCCCGTCCACCCCGGACGGCATGCCGGTGATCGGCTTGGCGCCACGCCACAAGGGCCTGCTGTTCGCGTTCGGCCACGGCCATATCGGCCTGTCCACCGGGCCGATCACCGGCGAGATCGTGGCCGACCTCGCCACCGGCCGGACCCCCGCGGTCCCGGTCGCGCCCTTCGCGCCCCAGCGCCTGCTGGGCTGGCCGCGCCTGCTGTGACGCTCAGCGCCAGTCGTAGGGATCGTATGGCTCCAGGGCCGCCCGGATCTGCCGCAGGGCCGCCGGCTGCCGCTGGAGATCGGCCTCCCGGGCGAGCGCGCGCAGGAACGCCCGCGGGCCGTGTTCCAGGTCCCGGGCCAAGCCGTCGAAGCGCTCAGCCGGCTCGACATGGGGCGGGTTGACGGTGACGAGGTAGTCGAGGCCGCAGGTCGACGGATCGGTCCCGAGCCGGTAGCAGATCTGCACCCGGGCGAAGGGCTCGCCGGGGCGGCGCACGACCCGGTAGCCGCCGCGCGTGAAGGCGCCCCCGGTGGCTCGCTCGGCATAGGCCAGGATCCGGTCCACCGTCGCCAGGCTGTCCGTCTGCCGCGTGCGCACGAGGTCGATCGCGGCCCGTTCCGTGGGCAGGAACGGCTGCGCATCGACGCCGGAGGCGGCCGATGCGACCAGCACTGCGAGGGCGAGACGTCTCACGGCTTCCTCATGCAGACGGCGACCGGCTCGGCATCCTTGGCGGCCTTGGCGGTCATGTCGAGGCAGCCGACCGTGGCGATGCCGTCGGTGACGGTCACGGACGGCACCACCGCCATGCCCCGGCAATAGGCGCCGATCAGCGCCTCGTCGCGGTGGCAGGCGACGTCGAGGCGCACCAGCGCGTTCATCGGCGGCCCGGCGGGCCCGGCGGCGCCCTCGGTGCCACGATCCCCCGCGGGGCCGCGCGCGCCCGTGGCGCCGTTCAGCCCCGGCGGGCCCTGTGGACCCGGCGGGCCCTGGTCGCCCTTCGGCCCGGGCGGACCGGCCGGCCCCGGCTTCGGGGCGTCGCCGCAGCCGGCGAGCGCGAGGACCGCGATCAGCCCGGCGAGGCGCGCGGCTGTCCTGGGAAATGTCATGCGGTTCTCCGGCCGGGCGCGCCGCCGACGAAGTGGCGCCGGACAGCCCGGAATCAATGGCGGCGCTCTCCTGGGCAGCCAGACACCTGAGACGCCGCGCCCCCGCCTTTTAATGCAACCTTCAGTAGAATATCCGCTTCCACTGTGATCTGCTTGGTCGCATTAAGCTTTTCGCAAACGATTAGTTACACATTAAGACAAGCGCTGGTCTTCAGGCGGCAGTTTGAGTCCATGTTTCCGCCAATACAAATAGTCCCTGAAACGAAACCTACCTCAGGTTGCCTCCCGAACCGTTTTTTGCGGGATGCGGGCGGGGCGGCCGCGGTGGAGTTCGCGTTGGTGGCCCTGCCGTTCCTGGCGCTGGTCGGCGCCGTCTTCCAGATCGCCTTCCAGATCTGGGCCACCCAGAACTTCGACCGCGCCCTGCAGAACGCGGTCCGGACGATCTTCACCGGGCAATTCCAGGCCGCCAATGCCGGGCAGACCGACGCCGCCACCCTGCTGGGCTCGCTGAAGACGACGATGTGCGGCACCGGTGCCGGCACCATCCCGACGGTCTTCAACTGCCAGAACGTCAAGCTTGACGTCGCCACCGCCAGTACGCTCGGCGGCGCCAGCGCGGCGACGCCGATCAATGCCGCGACGGGCACGTGGAACACCAGCTTCGGCACGAACTACGCCTGCGCCAAGCCGGGCACGATCGTGATCGTGACCGCGGCGGTGCAGTTCCCGACCCTGTTCAACCTGATGGGTCTCGGCACCCGACAGTTCACCACCGGCGCCGGGGCCGGGTCCAGCCTGCTGACCTCGACGGCGGTGTTCCGCACGGAGCCCTATCTGATCGCCGGGACGAGTCCGTGCTGAGGTCTCTCGCACGCAAGGCGGCCGCGCTGCGGCGGGACCGGCGCGCCAGCGCGCTGGTGGAATTCGCCGTGATCCTGCCGGTGCTGCTGTCGATCTGGGCCGGCATGACCGAGATCGCCCACGCCATCGACGAGTGGCGCAAGCTGACCCTGCTCGCCCGCACCGTGGCCGACCTCACCGCCCAGGGCGACACGCAGAACCCGATCGGCACGCCGCTGATGACCGACATCGTCGCCTCCGCCGCCAAGGTGATGCGCCCGTTCGACACCAGCACCGTCCAGATCGTCGTCAGCGCGATGGGTGTCGATCTCAAGCGACTGAACCTGGTCCCGCAGGTCTGCTCCAGCGTCGCCAACGCCAACGCCAAGCCCCGGGCCACCGGCACCGCCACCGACCTGCTCGTGCCCGCGGGCTACCAGACCACCGGCATGCGCTACGTGCTGGCCGAGGTCAGCATCAGCTACACGCCGATGATCGGCTCGGCCCTCGTCAAGCTGGTCAAGGGCGTCGGCAACACGATCACCCTCTCGGCGTCGGTCCCGTGGCCGACCCGCGGCGGCACGACCTACGGCTCGAACACCTACACCGAGGTCGTCGTGCCCGGCACCACTGCGAAGGCGTGCGATGGCTCGACACCCTGATCGCGCCCACTGGCCGCGGTGGTTCGGCTTCGCGCGAGGCCGCGGCGGCAACGTCGCGATCCTGTTCGCTTTCCTCAGCGTGCCGATGCTGATGTTCACCGGCGCGGCGATCGACTACGGCTTCGCGACCCGGCTCGAGACCAAGCTGCAGGCCGCGACCGACGCCACGGCGCTGCTCCTGTGCCAGACGCCGCTCACCACGACGAACGCCGACCTCAACCTCAAGGCCCAGGCGGCGATGACCGGCGCCATGGGGGTGGCCAACCTCGTGGTCGATCCTCTCACGATCACCAGCAACCCGCGCCAGATCACCTTGACCGCCCACAAGCTCTCGACGGTGTTCTTCGGCAAGGTCACGGGGACGAACCGCATCAACCCAAGCGCCACCGCCCAATGCGCGACGCCGCTGCCCAAGACCTTCGAGATCGCGCTGGTCCTCGACAACACCGGCTCGATGGCCCAGTCGAGCGGCGGCCAGTCCAAGCTCGAGGCGGTACAGAGCGCAGCCACCGACTTCGTCACCTACGTCTACACCAACGCGGCCTTCTCAAGCGCGACGCGGATCTCGATCGTGCCGTTCGCCGGGGCCGTGGCGGTCGATCCGACCGCCTTCCGGTACGCATCCTGGATCGACCAGACCGGGCAGTCCAGCTACCACTGGACCAACGTTCTCCAGCCTGCCGGATCGAACTTCAAGAGCCGGTTCGATATCTTCGCCAAGCTTCAGGGCGTCTATTCCGGCTGGGGTTGGGGCGGCTGCCTGGAAACCCTGCCCTACCCGCTCAACGTCCAGGACGGCGCGCCGACCATCGGTAACAAGGATTCCTACTTCGTGCCGCTGTTCGCCCCCGATGAGCCGGGCGATTCCAGCACGACGACCGCCGCATATCCATCGAGCAAGTTCACGAGCTATAAAAGTTATAATAGCTACATCGATGACGACAACGGCAGTTGCCCGCCGCTCCCCAACGGAACACCTTTCAATACGGCCGAAGGCCAGGCGTGCAAATACGTCAAACCGCAGAACGCTGCGCCGACGTCTCTGAACCCGAGGACTGGAATCCCCAGTGGGCCAAATTTCGGGTGCACGACCCAGCCGCTCCTACGGCTCACGAGCAATACCAGCGCGCTCAAGACGCTGATCGGCCAGATGGCGCCGCTGGGTGCGACCAACATCCACGAGGGCTTCATGTGGGGCTGGCGGACGCTTTCCCCGAAGAGCGTCTTCGCGGACACGAACCCGCCCGCCGCCTACGCGTCGAGTTCCAACAGCTCGAACGCGACGACGATCAACAAGATCATCATCCTGATGACCGACGGCGAGAACAGCTGGACGACCAATTCGAGCGCGCCCAACGGGTCGCTCTACTTCGCTGCCGGCTATTTCCAGAACGCCAATGGCACCAACCCGAACAGCCGGTTGCCCGCCACCAACCAGAACGTCTCGGACGCCGCCGGCGCCCGCAACGCGCTGGACGCCCTCACCGCGGAAGCCTGCAAGAACGCGAAGGCGGTCAACATCTCGATCTATACGATCGGCTTCAGCATCCCCTCCGATCCGATCGACGCCGCGGGACAGACGCTCCTGAAAAATTGCGCCACGAATCCGGGCCAGTTCTACCTGGCCAACACTTCGGACGACCTGATCAAGGCGTTCCAGCAGATCCGGGCGAGCATCGGCGCGCTGCGGCTGACGCAGTAAGTTCGGGATCCGAACCGCCCGCTCAATCGTCCCGATAGACCTTCTCGCGGCGCTCGTGCCGCTCCTGGGCTTCGAGCGACAGGGTCGCGATCGGCCGGGCATCGAGGCGGCGGAGCGAGATCGGCTCGCCGGTCTCCTCGCAGAAGCCGTAGGACCCATCCTCGAGGCGGGCGAGCGCCGCGTCGATCTTGCCGGTGAGCTTGCGCTGGCGGTCGCGCGCCCGCAGCTCGATCGCACGGTCGGTCTCCGAGGAGGCGCGGTCGGCGAGATCGGGGTGGTTCTCGTTCTCGCTCTGCAGCGCGACGAGCGTATCCTGCGCCTCACGCAGGATGTCGCTCTTCCAGCTCAGGAGCTTGCGCCGGAAGTACTCGCGCTGCCGGTCGTTCATGAAGGGCTCGTCGTCGGACGGGACGTAGCCGTCCTCCAGCGTCACCTTCGCCATGCGTCACCCTCGCTGGATCGTAACCGCCCACCAGGGGATGGCCGGTGCGCGGCGATAACGTGAGGTGCCGTATAGTCGAGGTGCTTAATCGCGACAACGCGCAGCGTCGCAGGGCTTGGATGTTGTCTCGAATGCGTGGCCCCCTGCGGCAAACAAGCCACGGTCTAGAGCGTCCAGTTCAAAGCTGGTCGCCGGCATTTCAAAAAAGGTGATGGAAAATCAAGGGGCGAGCGCATCACCCTGTTCCGGTATCCGGGACGGGACGGCCGGGCTTAGTCCGCCGAAAACGTCCGCAGGTGAACGATTGCGGCGGCGATCTCGTCCGTCAACGCTCGGGCGAGCGGCAGCCGATAGTGAGTTTGATCGAAAAACAGATCCGGATCGCCGGCGTCCGGGCGCCCGGCACGTCCATCGATGACCGTATTCAGCGGATGAACGGCAAGCGCCGATCGGACTTCGGCGCGGCACGCCGCCTCGGCGACAGCCCGGGGGCTCCCGGCCGGCGGCTCGGCGCGGGCGTAGACCGGCGGAAACACCACCACCACGGCGGTCCTGGGCGGGATCCGCGCGAGTTCGGCCCGCAACCGGTCGGCCACCGGGAACGGACCGCCATGATGCGGCTCCGTCTCGGGGCCGACCGGCCGCTCCAGCGCCGCCTTCTTGGCCGGATCACGGCCGAACCCCTGGCTCAGGTAGTTCGACTCGTAATCCCACCAGCCGTCGGACGCGGCCTGCTTGTGGCGCGAGTTCAGGAGCCAGCCGAGGCGGTTGATCGTCTCCTGCGCGGCGGTGAAGCGCAGCAGGCCCTTGAGATACGTCTGCCAGTCGCCGACCAGCCAGTACGGGAAGCCGTGCTCGCTCGGGAATGACGGGTCGTCGGAGCACCAGAACGCATCGGCCGACAGCACGATCGCCTCGGGCCTGGCGTGGTGCTTCAGATACCAGCCCAGCAGCGCGAACTGCTCGGACGGCCCAGTGGCCGGCACCGACAGCTGCACGAACGGGATACCGGTGAGCCGGGTCAGCGATGCCGGCTCGATCAATTGGATGTGGGAATTGCCGATCACCGCGCCCGCATAGGCCGGGTCGCGGCCACGCACAGCCGAGGCGGTGCGCGGCCCCTGCGGACGGACGGCGCCGCGGGACAGCAGCGTCGAGCGGCCGGTATCGTAGGGATCAACCAGCACCGCCAGCCCGAGATAGGCCGCAAACAGCCCGGCCATCGCCAGCAGCACGGTGCGGACGAAAGCGCGCCAGGCCCGATCCTGTGGGGGGTGAGCGAGCGCCATCCTCAGAACTGGAAGTAGATGAACTCGTAGTTCGCATCGTCCCCGATCTTCAGGAGGACGACGACGAACAGGAGCGCGAAGCCGAAGGCCAGGATGCGCCTGGGCGGCAGGCGATGCACCGCCGCCCAGGCGGTCGGGCCCACCGTGGCGACCAGGGCCGCCACCGCGATGGTGCGCCACTTGAAGCCCGAGCCGTGGGGCGCGAGGCCGAACAGGCCCTTGAAGATCGCGAGCGCCGCCTCGAAGCTCGTCGCCCGGAACAGCACCCAGGTCAGCATCACGAACAGGCTGGTCAGCAGCCAACCCAGCGGCGCCGGCACGCTCAGGCGCGTCCGGCGGGCCAGGACCCCGGCGCCGAGGCCGAGGCCATGCAAGGCGCCCCAGGCCAGGAAGGTCAGTCCCGCCCCGTGCCAGAGGCCGCCCAGCGTCATGGTGGCGGCCAGCGCCCCGACCTGGCGCGGCAGGCCGCGCCGGTTTCCGCCCAGGGGGATGTAGAGGTAGTCGCGCAGGAACCGCGACAGGGTCATGTGCCAGCGGCGCCAGAAGTCGCGCAGCGAGGTGGCGCGATAGGGCGCATCGAAATTCTGCGGCAGGACCAGCCCGAACAGCAGCGCGATGCCGAGCGCCATGTCGGTGTAGCCGGAGAAGTCGAAATAGATCTGGAAGGTGAAGCCCAGCGTCGCCTGCCACGCCTCCGCGACGGTGACGACCTTGCCGGCAGCCGCCGCCTGGAACACGGGGTTCACGTAAGCCGCGAGGGGATCACCCAGGAACACCTTCTTGGCGAGCCCGACCGTGAGCAGCATCAGCCCGCGCGCGAAGCGCTCGGCGGCGTCGGGCCGCGCGTAGGGCCGCTCGTCGAACTGGTGCATGATCTCGCTCCAGCGCACGAGCGGGCCGGCGAGAACCTGCGGAAAGAACGCGATGTAGAGGGCGTATCTGGTCAGCCCGAAGGCCGGCGCCCGGCCGGCCCGCAGGTCGGCGAGATACATGATGTGGTGGAAGGTGAAGAACGAGATGCCGAGCGGCAGGGCCAGCCCGAGCCGTGGCGCCTCCAGACCCGGGATCAGGTTGGCGAGGTCGGCGAAGAAGTCGAGGTACTTGAACACCCCGAGCACCGCCAGGTTGGCCGCGATGGCGGCCGGGACCAGCCAGGGCCCGGGCCGGCGCCGATAGACCCACGCCACGCACCAGTTCGCCAGGATCGAGCCGGCGAGCAGCGGCACGAACCGGACATCCCACCACCCGTAGAACACGAACGACAGGAGCACGAGCAGCGGCAGCCGCCAGGCCGGCGCCGCACGCTCCACCAGCGCGTGCAGGATCAGCGCGGCCGGCAGGAAGGCGAGGAGGAAGACGAAGGAGTTGAACAGCATCGGGCGGGGCGGCGCGGAGGGGATGGATGGGCCGCCGGTCACTCCGGGCGCGAGGCGCCCGCCTTGTCGGGGATCGCGGCGGGCCCGTCAATCGCCGACGCTCACCCCGCCCGCCGCCCCGCCTCGATGGTCAGGCCGAGGCCAACTGAGCCGAACGTGTCGCCCTCCACCACCCGGGCCGCGGGCAGCGCGGCGGTGAGCGCGGTGCGCAGGTGCGGCAGCCCCGTGGAGCCGCCGGTAAGGAACAGCGCGTCGATCCGCTCCGGCCCGAGCTCGGCCTGGGCGAGGCAGCGGGCGATCCGGGCGGCGACCGCCCGGGCGAGGTCGCCGGTCTGCGTGGAGAGGGTGTCGCGGCTCACCACAGCCGTAAGACCGTGCTCGACCAGGCCGAGGTCGAGATCGGTCGTCCCGGCCTCGGAGGCGGCGATCTTCGCCCCCTCGACGGCGCCCGCCAGGGCGTGGCCGCGCTCGCCCTCGACGGCCGCGCGCAGTCGGGCGACGAGGTCCGGCTTCGCGCAATCGCGGATCACCTCGTCGATCTCGCGCAGGGTCTTCGCATTGTAGAGGCGGTTGATCGCCGACCAGGTGGCAAGGTCGTGGAAATAGGCGTTCGGCACCGCGAGGTCGCCGCGCCGCATCGGGCTGCCGAGCCCCATCAGGGGCATCACGGTGCCGAGGCTGAGCTGCCGGTCGAAATCGGTCCCGCCGATGCGCACGCCGTCATTGGCCAGGATGTCGCCGGCCCGGTCCGGGCGGCCCCGCCGCTCCGGCGACAGCCGCACGATGGAAAAGTCCGACGTGCCGCCGCCGATATCGGCGATCAGCGCGATCTCCTCCGAGCGGACCTGCCGCTCGTAGTCGAGCGCCGCGGCGATCGGCTCGTACTGGAACGAGACCTCGCGGAAGCCGACGTCCCGGGCGATGTCGCGCAGCGTGTCCTCGGCCCGCCGGTCGGCTTCCGGGTCGCCATCGACGAAATGCACCGGCCGACCGTGGACCACGGTGTCGAGGTTTTGCCCGCAGGCCGCCTCGGCACGCGCCTTCACGGCCGAAAGGTAGCGGGCGATCACGTCACGCAGGCGCAGGCGCTCGCGGCCGACCGGGGTCGCCTCGTCCATCAGCGGCGTGCCGAGGACGGATTTCAGCCCGCGCATCAGCCGGCCGGCATGGCCGTCGACGTAGGCCGCGGTGGCGGCCCGGCCGATCAGCGGCGCCTCGCCCGGTTCGAAGAAGATCGCGCTGGGGATGGTCCGGTGCGCGCCCTCGAGCGGCAGCAGGGCCGGTCCCGCCGCCGCGAGATGCCCCAGGGTGGTGTTCGACGTGCCGAAATCGAGGCCGCAGGCCGCCATCGCGTGAGGGATCCGGTTTGTTTCGAGGGAGGGCGGGCCCTACAGGGCCGCGGCGTCCGGGTCCAGCGCCGCCGCGGCATTGCAGCCGCGCGGCAGCCCTGCGGGAAGCGTGGACAGCGCGTCGGGGGGCACCCGGATCCGGTTCCGGCATGCTATGGAGCGCCATGCGTTCCGATATCGATCTCGGCCTGACCGGCGAGCGCCCGGCGCTCCTCGACCTCACCGAACTGCTGGCCACGCGGCTCCTGGTCCAGGGCAACTCGGGCTCCGGCAAGTCGCACCTGCTCCGGCGCCTGCTGGAGCAGAGCGCGGGCCTCGTGCAGCAGGCGGTGATCGACCCGGAGGGCGACTTCGCCAGCCTCGCCGATCGCTACGGCCACGTCGTGGTGGAAGCCGATGGCGACGACGTCGCGCTCCAGCGCATCGCCGCCCGGGTGCGCACGCACCGGGTGTCGGTGGTGTTGTCGCTCGAGAACCTCGACGCCGAGGGCCAGATGCGCGCCGCCGCGGCGTTCCTGGGCGGCTTGTTCGACGCCGACCGGGACCATTGGTACCCGATGCTGGTGGCGGTGGACGAGGCGCAGCTCTTCGCCCCGGCCGCGGCCGGCGAGGTCTCGGACGAGGCCCGGCGCCTTTCGCTCGGCGCCATGACCAACCTGATGTGCCGCGGCCGCAAGCGCGGGCTCGCGGGCGTGATCGCCACGCAGCGCCTCGCCAAGCTCGCCAAGAACGTGGCGGCCGAGGCCTCCAACTTCCTGATGGGCCGGACCTTCCTGGACATCGACATGGCTCGCGCCGCCGACCTGCTCGGGCTGGAGCGCCGCCAGGCCGAGACGTTCCGCGACCTGCCGCGCGGACATTTCGTGGCGTTGGGGCCGGCCCTGTCGCGACGGCCGCTCACCATCGCGGTGGGTCCGACCCTGACGGTGAGCCGGTCGTCCTCGCCGGTGCTCGTCCCCCTCCCCGACCCGACCGAGGATGCGCGGGCGCTGATCCTCACGGCGAGCCCAGCCGACAGCCTGGCGCCGCCGATGCCGCGCCCGAAGCCGCGCCCGGTGGCGGCTCCGGACGTCCTCGTCCAGCTCGCGAGCTACCGCCCGCCGGCCCCGCCGGAGGAGCCCGAAGAGGAGCCGATGGACCCGGAGGCGCGGGAGGCCGCGCTCGCCGAGGTCCTGGCCTCGGTTCTGGCCGATGCGGATGCCGCCGCCTGCACCCCCGCGACGCTCTATCAGGACTTCACCGTCCGCTGCCGCATCCGGCGCCTGCGCGGCGACACGATGGGACTGCCGGAGTTCAAGCGCCGGCTCGCCGTGGCCCGGGCCGAGGCGGGCGGCGCGGTCGCCGACAACTCCACCTGGGAGCGGGCCCAAGCGATTGCGGCCGGATTGCCGGATGACCTGGCCGGCCTGTTCCTGGTGGTCGCCCGCGCGGCGATCGAGGGCGCGCCCTGCCCCACCGACGCGATGCTGGCCGACGCCTACGGCACCAGCTCGGGCGGCCGTGCCCGGCGGATGCTGGCCTACCTCGAGGAGCGCGGCGCGATCGTCACCCGCAAGGATCTGCGCGGCGCGCCGATCATCGCGGTCCCCGATCTCGCCGTCGAGACCGGCCCGGGCGAGCCCCAGATGCTGCCGACCGGGCCGAAGCGGCGGGCGGGGTAGCGGCGGCGAGCCCTACGGGGTCTCCAAAACTCCCCCCTCATCCTGAGGTGCCGGAGCGAAGCGGAGGCCTCGAAGGAGCCCTCCAGCCAGCCGCGCGATCCCTGGAGGGCTCCTTCGAGGCTGCTCCGCAGCACCTCAGGATGAGGTGGTTGATGGGAGCAGCGGTGAAAGTGGCGGTCAGGCGCTGCGCCGGCCTTCGAGCTTGGCGAGTTCCACCGCGGCGCGCAGCTCGATCTCGGCCATGAGCCCGTCGAGGCGCGGATCCCCCGACGAGGCCGAGCGCTCGGCCAGGCGGCCGGCGATGGCGCGCAGGTCCTGCGGGGAGACGCGGCCACCGAGCATCGCGGCCTTGAGGCGGTCGAGGCCGTCGAGCAGGTCGTGGCCGCGCTTGGCCGTGCGCCGGCGGCGCTCCTGCGGCGTCTCGGTTTCGCCTTGAAGCAGCAGGACGGCATCGAGCCCCGCCAGGGTCGCCGCAGCGGCCGGCGCATTGGCGCCGGACGTGGAGGCCGGCGCCGCATCGAGGCTGAAGCCGCGCCCGCCCTCGACCCGGGCCTTGGACGCGACGCCGCCGGCATTCTGGATCGGCTGGCGAGTGTCGACGCGCATGATCGTGTTCGTGTCGCTCCGGGCGCTCCTGCGCTGCCTGGACTCTCGGCTGGCACGGTTAAGCACCGGTAAACAGGCCGGCAGAACCTGCCGGGTCGGCAGGTTCGGTGCCGGTCGACCACAATCGGCGGCCGCACGCCGGTTGGATAATGATATCTTTTCTCAATGGCTTAACGGAAAGGCCCGGCTGGCACGAGGCTGGCAGGAGGGGGGCAGGTCCGTTCACCCGTGAAAAACCCGGCATGCGCCCGAGCCACCCTATCAAGCTCCTCGGATCGGCCCTCGCGGCGCTCGTCGTCGGGGTGATGCTGACGGCAGCGGCCTCAGGCCCGGCGCTCGCCCTGTCGCGGGTGAAGGACCTGGCCTCCATCGAGGGCGTGCGTCAGAATCAGCTCGTCGGCTACGGCATCGTGGTCGGCCTCAACGGCACCGGCGACACCCTCAACAACATCCCGTTCACCAAGCAGTCGCTGCAGGCGATGCTGGAGCGGCTCGGGGTCAACACGCGGGGCGCCACGATGCGCACCCAGAACCTCGCCGCCGTGATGGTGACGGCGAGCCTGCCACCCTTCGCCGCCCAGGGCACCCGCATCGACGTGACGGTCTCGTCGCTCGGCGACGCGAAATCCCTTCAGGGCGGCACCCTGCTGGTGACGCCGCTGCTCGGCGCCGACGGCGAGGTCTACGCCCTCGCGCAGGGCTCGGTGGCGATCGCGGGCTTCTCGGCCGAGGGCGACGCCGCCAAGATCACCCGGGGCGTGCCGACCAACGGCCGCATCTCCAACGGCGCCAACATCGAGCGCGAGATCGCGTTCAAGCTGAACGATGCCCGCGCCCTGCGGCTGTCCCTGCGCAACCCCGATTTCACCACCTCGAAGCGGATTGCCGCGGCGATCAACGACTTCATGGGCGCCGACACGGCCGAGCCGACCGACCCGGCCACGGTGACGATCCAGATCCCGGCCAAGTACAACGGCAACATGATCCGCCTGATCACCGAGGTGGAGCAGCTCAAGGTCGAGCCCGACCAGACCGCCCGGGTGGTGGTCGACGAGCGCTCCGGCATCATCGTGATGGGCCGCGACGTGCGGGTCTCCACGGTGGCGATCGCGCAGGGCAACCTCACGGTCACGATCAGCGAGCAGCCGCAGGTGAGTCAGCCGGCGCCCCTCTCCAACGGGCGCACCGCCGTGGTGCCGCGCACGAGCCTGAAGGTCGACACCGGCGACGGCAACAAGCTGGCGCTGGTCAAGGAGGGCGTGAGCCTGCGCGAGCTGGTCGATGGCCTGAACGCCCTCGGGGTCGGCCCCCGCGACCTGATCTCGATCCTCCAGGCGATCAAGACCGCCGGGGCGCTGCAGGCCGATATCGAACTGATGTGATTGTCGCGTGCATCGTCCCGAACGGTGAGGGCCAGCTTTCGGGACGATGCCCTAAGACGGACTGGAGGGCCAAATCATGCTGCCACTCGCCAACATCGCGGCCAACGCTGCCTCCGGCGTCGGGAAATCCATCGCCACCAGCGTGTCCGACGGCATCCTGAAGACCGGCAACACCGCCAAGGCGCACAAGACCGCCACCGAGTTCGAGTCGATGTTCCTGGAGAACAGCCTCGACCGGATGATGCAGTCGGACGGGACAGAAGGCCCGCTCGGCGAGAACGGCACCGGCGGCGGCGTCTACCGCTCGATGCTGACCAAGGAATACGCGGGACAGATCGTGAAGAGCGGCGGCATCGGCATCGCCGATTCCGTGTTTCGTGAGATCATGAAGATGCAGGGCGCGACCACCGATGGAGCCGGCAATGCAAAGGGCTGAACCGCTGCGCGTCGCCGACCGGATCACCGCCGAGGCGCTGGTCGGGGGCGTGCTGGCCAACATGGCCGCATTGGAGGCGGTGCTGGCCGAGGAGGCCGCGCATGTCCGGGCCGGGCGCCTCCGCGAGGGCCTAGTGGCGGCCGAGCCCAAGACGGCGCTCGCCGCGGCCTACATGCAGGGCCTCGAAGTCGCCAAGGCCAATGCCGTGGCGCTGAAGCGCTTCAACCCGGAGGGCGTCGAGACCCTGCGGGCCGCCCATCGCCGGTTCACCGCGGCCGTCGAGGCGAACCAATCGGTGCTCGACAGCGCGCGATCCGTGTCGGAGGGGCTGATCAAGTCGCTGGCGGAGGAGATCGGCCGGGCGCAGCTGCCCTCGGGTTACGGACGGCAGGCCCCGGCGCCCTCCCCGTACGGCCGCGGCGTGCGCAGCGGACCGCTGGTGCTGTCGCGGAACCTGTAGGGCCGCCTCAGCGCCGGCCGTTGCCGATCCGCACGTAGGTCCGCACCTCGCCGAGGTCGGTGTCGGCGCGGTTGTCGATCGCCAGGTGGCCGGCGACCACGGGCGCGGCCGCCGCGCCGATGCCAGGGCTAGCGCGGAGGTCGGTACCCGCGATCACCCGGCCGGACACGCGGATGCAACTCGCACTGCCGGGCAGCCGCACGAAACCCGGCCCCTTCGTACGGCACGGCATCGTGGCCGCGGCGGTCGGCGCCTTCTCGCGATCGCGGGCGTCGGCGGGCGTGCAGTGCCCGACGAGTGCGGCGCTCAGGACCAGAGCGGTGAGCGGGCGCACCATGTCAGGCGGCCTGACGCGCCAGGTCCCGGTACAGCAGATCGATATAACGCTCGACCTCGCCGATGAAAGCGTCGAGATCAGGCTCGACGAACCGCAGCCGGGCGAGGTCGCGCAGCAGGATGTCGAGGGCGGTGGCACGGTCGCCGGGGCGGCCGTAATCGTCGAGATAGCTGTCGATCGCCTGTTCGGCCATCACGATGGCGCCGATCTGCGCCGCGGAGCCGAGGCGACGGACCGCGTGGACGGGTTCGGACAGCGCCATGCGGACCTCTCCTCGAGCAGGCGATCGCACGACACGCGACCGTCCTGCGCGCTTCACTGCGGGAAAGCGGCAAGACTATGGTCGCGGGGCCGAATATCGGCGTCAGCTGATGTAGTTGACCAGCGAGAGCTTCGAGAGCGAGGCCGTGACCTGGTAGCTGGCCTGGAGCCGGTTCTGGACGTCGAGCAGCTTGGCGACGACCTCCTCGGTTGGGGCCTGCTCGATCCCATCCAGGGTGTTCTGGACCGTGGTCCGGGTGGCGGTGTTGGTCGTGCCGGCGTTCGAGAGCCGGGTCGCGGCGATGCTGAGCTGCGTGACGGTGTCCTGGACGCTGGGGTTGGTCTGGTCGGATGCGGACAGGAGCGTCCCGGCCTTGCCGACCACCGCCTTGTAGGTGGCGCTGGTGTTGGCGTCGCTCGCCGTCGGAAGCGCGAACGCCATGGTCGCCAGGCCTGCCAGCACGTTCCGGATCGTCGGGTCGTTGGCGCGCGCGCCCGTGCCGACCTTGCCGGTGCTGCTCACCTGCACCGATTGCGTGTCCAGCGCCGGGGTGGGCTCGGGCGGGGTCTTCGTCGTGTCGTAGGTGTTCTCGCCCTGGTACCAGAGCACCGTGTTGGTCGCCGTGGCGGCCGTGAATCCGGTCGGGTTCTTGGCCGCATCGTAGACGATGCGCTGCTGGGGCATGATGCCGGTGCCGTTCGGGCCGCCCTTCGCCGAGCCGGTGAAGAAGTCGGTCGTCACGGCCGCGGTGGCGTTCACCGCCAGCGTGCTGCTGGCCGCCCCCTTGAGCGCGTTGGTCAGCGTCGCGGACAGGTTCGTCATCGTGTCGGCGGCGGTGGCACCGATCGCGAAGCTGCCGGTGGAGGTCGAATCCGCACTGGCGGCCGCGGTGAGCGTCACGGTCGTCGAGGTGCCGTCCGGCATCTTCAGCGCGAAGCTCACCGTGTCGCCGGCCACCGGCTGCCCCGACAGGCCGACGTTGAGTGAGGCCGGGCCGGTGCCCGTGATCGAGGCGGTGAGCGCTGTCCCGGTGGTCGTCGGGGTGCCGGACAGGGTGAACCCGAACTTGCCCCGGGTCGCGGCGTTCGTCTCGTCGGTGACCTGGACGGAGGTGGCACTCGGCGCCGTCTGCGTCAGCCGGCCGTTGCCGCCGGAGCCCAGTTCCGCCGCGACCCGCTCGTTGACCAGCGACGTGAGGCCGGCGAGCGCGTTGCCCTGCGCGTCGGTGGTGCCATTGAGGATCGTGTCGGCGTCGAGCACCGGCTGGGTCGTGGCGTCGCGGCCGCCGAACAGGTAGCTGCCCGCCGCCGACTGGTTCAGCGTGTCGAGGGCCGTCTGCAGGTTGGCCTGCGCGATCGAGCGGCCCGCTGTGGTATTGGCCGCGATGCTCTGCAGGCCGTTGTTCAGGGCCGTACGGGCATCGGTGCCTAGCTTCGCGACCTGGGTCAGGCTCGTGACCGCGAGCTTGGTCCGGGTCTGGGCGGCGGTGATGCCGGCGCCGTAGCCGTCCAGCGCGCTCAGGGTCGCCTGGGCGGCGAGCGCCGTGGAGCGCCCGGTGCCGAGCCCGCCATAGGTCTGCGAGACCTTGCCGCTGGAGAGCTGGTTCGACAGGTCGTTGAGCTGGTTCTTCAGCGTCAGAAGCTGCGAGGTATTCCGGTTGGCGACGTAGGACCCGGCCGCGAAGGGAGAGATCGTGGTCATGGTCAGATCTGCAGCAGCTGGTTGAGCATGTCGCGGGCGGCGGTCAGCACCCGGGCGTTGGCGCCGTAGGCGGTCTGCAGGGCGATCAGGTTCGACATCTCCTGGTCGATGTTGACACCGGCCCCGGCGGAGAACCGGCCCTGCGCGGTGGACAGCGCGGTCTGCTGGGTGTCGTCCATCGCGGCGGCATTCGCGGACGCGGCCCCCTGGGAGGCGATCACGTCCTGCGCGAAGCCGACGACGCTTGCCCGGTACGGCGCGGAGACCCCGCCGATGCCGCTCGACGACGAGAAGGTCTGCTGCGCCGAGGTCAGGGCCGTGAAGATCGCCTGCGCCCGGCCGCCCGACGCGCTCGGATCGGTGGCGCTCGATGCGGTCAACGCCGCGGTGTTGCCGGACAGCGCCGGGTTGATAGAGATCCGCTGCGCGAAGCCGGTGAGCTGCGCGCCGCTGTCGAACGAGCCGGTGAACAGCCGCGGGGTCGGGGGCGGCGCCGCGGACACGTCGGTGAACAGGGCGAGCTGCGGATAACCCGAGGTTAGATCGTTCGGGGAGGTCGGCAGCGTGATCCCGGCGGTTGCAGCCGAGACCTTGTCGGTACTGCCGGCCGCCGGCCCCACTGTGACCGACGCCCCGGTACCGGTGGCGGTGAGATTGGGGACGTTCTTGATGCCGGCGGCGGTCGCCCGGGTGTTGAGCGCCGCCAGGGCGGTCTGGATGGCGCTCGCGTAGGTCGAGGGACCGCCGGAGATGTCGAAGGTCTGCGCGAGCCCGCTGCCGTCGTCGGTCAGGCTCGGATCGATCCCGGTGGTCGCCTTGTTCGAGGCGATCAGGGTGATGTTGCGGACGGAGCCGTTTGCGGCCGTGACCGGGATCGTGAGCGAGTTGCCGGCCTGGATGCCGGTCAGATCGATGGTGGCCGAGGATCCGGTCACCGTACCGGTCACGGTCTTGTCGGTGAGCGCACTGGCGAGCCCCCCGGCGAGGTCGTCCAGCTGGCGCTGGGCCTGCGGCAGGACCTGGTCGCGCAGCTCGATCCCCGCGGCAAGGCTCCCGGACCGGATGGCGCCGGGTGCCCCGAGGTCGATCTTGCCGCCGCCCGGCAGGGTGGCCGTGATCGTGCCGACCGTGCGCTTCGCCGGGTCCGTCGAGTAGCTCGAAGTGGGATTCAGCGACCCATGTCCGTCGAAGGTCAGAGTCGCAGCGGTGCCGCGGTCGACCAGGGTCACGCCCGACTGGGTCAGCACCGACACCGTGCCGTCGCGCTGCGCGACGGTCTGGACGTCCATGTAGCCCGAGAGCGTGTTGATCACCTGGTCGCGCTGGTCCTGGAGGTCGGCCAGGGACGAGGCGTCGGTGGTGTTCTGGATCTTGGCGTTGAGCCGGGCGACGCTGGACAGGATTGTGCTGGCCGATTGCGTGTCGGTGCCGAGCTGGGCCTCGACGCCCGAGCGCAGGTTCTGCACCGAGGCGGCGGCGCCGTTGATCTGGCTCGCCAGCGCCGACGCGTTGCTGACCACGGTGGTGCGTGCCGCCGCCGAGGTCGGGTTGGCCGACAGCTCCTGCAGCGATTCGGTGAACGTGTTCAGCGTGCCGTCCAGCGCTGCCCCGCTGCCCGGCGCGCCGTAGAGCGCGTCGAGCTGAGACGCGATGCCAGCCTTCGTGCTGGTATAGGCGGCCCCCGAGGTCTCGAGCCGCAGCTGCTTGAGCGCCGCGGCGTCGAAACTGCGGGTGATCGCCCCGACCGCGACGCCGGAATTGTTGGTTCCGGTCGCGACCGTCGAGAGTGTCCGCTTGACGTATCCGGCCGTGCCGGCATTCGCGACGTTCTGCGAGACGACGTTGATCGCCGCCTGCGTGGCCGCAAGTCCGGCGGTCGCGGTGGAAAGCGCGTTCAGCGACATCTCACGGCCTCCGCGGTTGGGATCGCGCCCTCACTCAGCGGATCACGTTGAGCAGGTCAGACATCATCGTCTGGGCCGTCGACATGACCCGCGTGTTCGCAGAGTAGGCCTGCTGGGTTACGATCATCTTAGAGAACTCGCTCGCAATGTCGGTATTGGATTGCTCATTGCTCGCGCCCGTAATCGAGCTGCCGTTCAGCCCCACCAGCGCCGCGCCGGACTCGGCGGTCTGCAGGTAGTTTCCGTTCGAATCGGCCTTCAGCCCGTCGGGGTTGGCGAACTGGGCGATGCCCACGGTGGCGAGCCCGAGCACCGAGCCGTTCGAGAACGTGCCGTTGATCTTGCCGTCCTCGCCGATGGCGACGCTGGTCAGCGTGCCGGCGCTGTTGCCGTTCTGGCTGAGCGTGTTGGTGGTCACCGCACCCGACGTGTCGGCGTACTGCGTCAGGCCGGCGGTGCCGACATTCATGGTCATGCCCGAGAAGGTGTAGTCGCCTACCGTCACGTCGCCGAGCGAGACCGGACCCGTGGTCGGATTGGTCAGCTTGCCGGTGGAATCGAAGGTGAACGCCGTCCCGACATTCTGCCAGGCCGTCGAATTCGCGGATGCCGAGGGATCGGAGGCGTAGAAGAGGTTCCAGACCGCATCCTGCTTCGGTGTCGTCGAGGCATCCTGCACCTTCGCCCAGCGCGTGCTCAGGGTGACTGGCGCGCCGGTCTGCGTGTAGGCGGTGATCGACGGGCCCGCGATGCTGTTGTTGACGAAGGTCCCGGCGGCGGTCGAAGGCACCGTGGGTCCGGGCACCGTGGCTCCGGTCAGGACGACCGCGGATGGCAGCTGATTGTAGACATCCGAGCCCGACGTGGCGGACGCAGTGGTGGCCGGGGTCGCCGGCAGGTTGGCCGCGTAGGTCAGCGACGTCGTCGGCTGGGCCGGGAGCGAGGTGTTACCGATCTTGAGCAGCCCGGTGCTGGTCGCCTGCCCGGTGACCGGATCGAGGTTCGTGCCGGTCAGGTAGCCGCCGGCGCCGTTGACCAGGTAGCCGTCCTTGTCCTGCGCGAAGTCGCCCCGGCGCGTGTAGACGTTCGTGCCGCTGAAGGTGGACGCACCGTTCGAATCACCGGTCTTTCGGACCACCGTGAAGAAGCCGTTGCCGTTGATCGCCATGTTGGTCGGGACGCTCGACGCCACGACGTTGCCGGCGATCGTGTTGGTCAGCTGCGACTGCGCCAGGACCGAGCCGGCCACTTCGCGCTTGGGCGTGGTCTCGGACATCATGTCGACGAAGCTGGTGTCGATCCGCTTGAATCCGGTGGTCTGCGAGTTCGCGATGTTCCCGGAGATGTTGCTGATGGCATAGGATTGCGCCTGCAGTCCGGAGACCGAGGTCTGCAGGGCGGTGAAAAGATCCATGGCATGCGATCCCGAAACGCGCCGCAATGGCCCGCAGGATCAAGCGAGCGCAACCGCCGTGCCACGCCTAAGTCCTTGGCGGGCCTAGCGTTGGCCGCACCCGACTCGGCAGCACTGACCGTCCGGAGGTGCCGACCCGGCAGATTCTGCCGGACCGGGCGGGCCCTGGTCCGTCGGCATCCCCGGCGCGCGTTTACGGGGTGTTATCCGGCTCGCGCCAAGATCGGGCACGGGCTGATCCGGGTGGGGGGCGTCCCGCCCGGACGCGTCGAAGCGGCACGGATTGCGGATCTAGAGGTCATGCGGGCGAAACGGACGAGCCTCGTCCACATCATCTACTTCTCGCGCCTCAACCTCTCGTCGGATGCGGCAAAGCGGTCGGAGCAGATCAACGAGATCGGCCGGGTCGCACAGAAGAAGAACGAGTTCTCGGTGATCACCAGCTTCCTGATCATCGAGGGCAACTTCGCCTGCCAGGTGATCGAGGGCGAGCGATCGTCGGTCCACGAGACCTTCGACCGGGTTAGCGCCGACCAGCGCCACCGCGACGTGCAGATCAACGAGTGGCGGGAGATCGCCAAGCGCGAGTTCGTCCACTCCTTCAAGAGCGCCCAGCGCACCGCGACCAACGACGGCCTGTTCGCCAAGGCCAACCTGCTGCCGATGCTTCAACGTGGTACTCCGAAGGCGACCGCGATCCACGGCCTCTGCGTGGCGCTCCAGAACGACGCGATGTCCCGCCAGGGAATCGATCACCTCTTCATCTGAGCCGAGCGATGTCCGAGAGCGATACGCCCCCGATCCTCATCGTCGACGACCAGGAAAAGCTCCTGCGTCTCGAGGTGATGCTGATGACCCGGATCGGCTTCCCCGATGTCGAGGGAGTCACCACGGCCGCCGAGGCGCTGGAGCGGCTGCGCACGCGCCGCTACGCCCTGGTGATCTCCGACCTGACCATGGAGCCGATGGACGGGCTGAGCCTGCTGCGCGAGATCCGCGGCGACGACGCTCTGATGAACACGCCCTTCATGCTCACCGAATCGTCCTTCGACTTCGAGGACATCAACCTCGCCCACCAGGCG
Organism: Methylobacterium sp. WL64; assembly: GCF_008039945.1. Taxonomy (NCBI): domain Bacteria; kingdom Pseudomonadati; phylum Pseudomonadota; class Alphaproteobacteria; order Hyphomicrobiales; family Methylobacteriaceae; genus Methylobacterium; species Methylobacterium sp. WL64. The sequence goes on along the minus strand of NZ_VRVA01000004.1, from coordinate 163,434 downwards.
GGCGCGGACGCCTTCATCCTCAAGCCGTTCGACATGGCCGTGCTGAAGAGCAAGCTGAAGCAGGTGCTCAACCGCAAGCCGCGCAAGCGCGACGCCCCGATCGCGGCGGAATCGACGCTGACAGTCGATTTCCCGATGCTGGGGAAGTTCTGAGGGGCAGCATCTCCAACCCGGGTTCCCGCATCCGGAGATGCGAGCGTAACGCGCCTCGACGGAGGCCTCCGGGAACCGCACGGCTGCCGGAAGGCTCCGTCGCGGCGTCCGAACCGCGGCCCCGCATTTCAGGATAAGGGAGAGGGCGGGAAAGCCTGTCGCGCCCGCCCCGCCGACATCTCACGCGGTCCGCTTCTGATAATCCTTCACATCGGTGAAGCGCACCGCCGGGTAGCGCTCCTCCTCGTAGCGGAGCGAGAACGCCGTGGTCGCCATGAAGACCGGGGCGCCGTCGAGGTCCTTGGCCATGGCGGAGCCGTGGCTGTCCACGAACTTGTCCAGCTCGATCTCGGACTCCGACTCGATCCAGCGGCATACCGAGAAGCGCGAGGTCTCGTAATCGATCGGGAGGCCGTACTCGGCTTGGAGACGCTCCTTCAGCACGTCGAGCTGGAGCGCGCCGACCACGCCGACGATCGCCTGGCTGCCGTCCTGCGGGACGAACACCTGGACGACACCCTCCTCGCCCATCTGCTGCAGCGCCTCGCGCAGCTTCTTGGCCTTCATGGCGTCGGTCAGCTTGATCCGGCGCAGGATCTCGGGTGCGAAGCTCGGTACGCCGCGGAACAGCAGGTCCTCGCCTTCGGTGAGCGTGTCGCCGATCCGCAGGGTGCCGTGGTTCGGGATCCCGACCACGTCGCCCGCAAAAGCCTCGTCCGCGATGGCGCGGTCCTGAGCGAAGAAGAATTGCGGCGCCGAGAGCGAGATCGGCTTGCCAGTGCGGACCAGCCGGGCCTTCATGCCCCGGCTGAGCTTGCCCGAGCAGACCCGCATGAACGCGATCCGATCCCGATGGTTCGGATCCATGTTCGCCTGGATCTTGAACACGAAGCCGGTCATGCGCGGCTCGGTCGGCTCGACCAGGCGCTTGTCGGCATCCTGGCCCCGGGGCGGCGGCGCGACCTTGGCGAGACCGTCGATGAGGTCGCGTACGCCGAAGTTGCGCAGCGCCGAGCCGAAGAACACCGGCGTCAGGTGGCCCTCGCGGAACGCGTCGAGGTCGAACGGCTTGAGCCCGCCTTCGGCCAGCTCGACCTCCTCGCGCCACGCATCGGCCGCGCCGTTCTCGGTCAGCAGCGTATCGAACAGCGGGTCCTGCGGGCCGGACACCGCCACCATGCCGGCATCCTCGGCGGCGTCGAGCCGGCGCACGCGGTTGGCGCCGAGTTCGTAGGTCCCGGAGAAGTTGCGGCCCGTGCCGATCGGCCAGGTCACCGGGGCGACGTCGAGCGCCAGCGTCTTCTCGATCTCGTCGAGCAGCTCGAACGGGTCGCGGGCCTCGCGGTCGAGCTTGTTCACGAAGGTGACGATCGGGATGTCGCGCAGGCGGCAGACCTCGAACAGCTTGCGGGTGCGCGCCTCGATGCCTTTGGCCGCATCGATCACCATCACGGCCGAATCGACCGCGGTCAGCGTCCGGTAGGTGTCCTCCGAGAAGTCCTCGTGGCCCGGCGTGTCGAGCAGGTTGAAGACGCAGTCGCCGTACTCGAAGGTCATCACCGAGGTGACCACCGAGATGCCGCGCTCCTTCTCGATCCCCATCCAGTCGGACCGGGTCGAGACCCGGTTGCGCTTGGCCTTGACCTCGCCGGCGAGCTGGATCGCGCCGCCGAACAGCAGCAGCTTCTCGGTCAGCGTGGTCTTGCCCGCATCCGGGTGCGAGATGATCGCGAAGGTGCGCCGCCGCGCAACCGGGTCGGCCGGCCTCGCTTCGGTCTTGGTCTGCATCAGCATGGAGCGAACGCTCTGGGTCGGCACAACGGGAGGGCGTCGCCCGGCGGTGCCGCCTCGGGCGAGGGTCTCGGCATCGTGTAGCGGCAAGCCCCGGTATTGGCAAAGAACCGACCGGGCCGACCGATCTCGGGCTGATCCAGGTCCCGGTTTCAAAAGGTCGTTCGACCTTTTGCGGGTGAAGGGCGGAGCCCTTCGTCTCCATCAGGGCTCCGCCCTGACAACCCGCCAAAGGGCTGAGCCCTTTGGAAACCCAGCCTTAGGCCGCCTCGGCCGCCAGCGCGTGCAAGTCTGCAACCAGGGCGTCCACGCGCGCGGCCTCGGCGTCCCAGGCGAACATGAACCGGGCCCCGCCGCCGATGAAGGTGTAGAACCGCCAGCCCCGCGCCCGCAGCCGCTCCATGGTCGCAGCCGGCATCGCCAGGAAGACGGCGTTGGCCTCTACGGGGAACAGCGCGCGGATCCCCGGCAGGCCGGCGACGGCCTCGGCGAAGCGCCGGGCGCAGGCATTGCCGTGGGCGGCGTTCCGCAGCCAGGCGCCGCTCTCCAGCATGCCGACCCAGGGGGCGGCCAGGAATCGCATCTTCGAGGCGAGCTGCCCGGCCTGCTTGCACCGGTAACCGAAATCCTCCGCGAGCTTCGGATCGAAGAACACCACCGCCTCGCCCGCATGCATGCCGTTCTTGGTGCCGCCGAAGCACAGCACGTCGATCCCGGCCCGCCAGGTCATGTCGGCGGGGCTGCAGCCGAGGCTGGCGCAGGCATTGGCGAAGCGCGAGCCGTCCATGTGCAGCGCGAGGCCGAGTTCCCGGCATGTGGCGGACAGCGACCGCAGTTCGGCCAGGGTATAGACCTGCCCGGTCTCGGTCGGCTGGGTGATCGTGACCACCCGCGGCCGCGGGAAATGGATATCGCTGCGGTTGGTGGCGAGCCCGCGGATCGCCTCCGGGGTGAGCTTGCCGCCTTCGGTGCGGACGGTGAGCAGCTTGGACCCGTTGGAGAAGAATTCCGGCGCGCCGCACTCGTCGGTCTCGACATGGGCCGAGTCGGCGCAGATGACGCTGTGATAGGATTGGCACAGGGCCGCCAGCGCGAGGGCGTTCGCCGCCGTGCCGTTGAAGGCGAAGAACACCTCGCACTCGGTCTCGAACAGGCGGCGGAACGCGTCCGCGGCCCGGGCGGTCCAGGCATCCTCGCCGTAGGCCGGCGCGTGGCCGCGATTGGCCGCCTCCATGGCGGCCCAGGCCTCCGGGCAGATGCCGGAGTAGTTGTCGCTGGCGAATTGCTGCGGGTCGTCGTGTTGCATCCGCACAGCCTAGAGCCGCGTCCGATCGCGTTGCAATCCGGCTTCGTCCCAAATCGAGCCCAAGCAGGGCTGCTGCGCGCCGAACCGGCATCCGGCCCGTGACCGCGGATTTCGAGACGTCCGCTGCGAAGATCGCTGCCGGGAAGATGTTGGAACTGGTTCGCGCTTGGTGTAGAAGGCGCGCCAAGGCGTGGGCTCCACGCCGATTCGGAAACCGACGTTCCCGTCCCTCCCGGGTGCTACCGGGCGAGGGACGTTGCCGGTTTCCAGATCGGCGGCGGGCTGCGCAAGCCCCAAATCCAGGTCCAGAGGATCAAGTCCGTTGCAGGTACTCGTTCGCGATAACAACGTCGATCAGGCGCTCCGCGTCCTCAAGAAGAAGATGCAGCGTGAGGGCATCTTCCGCGAGATGAAGCAGCGCAAGGCGTATGAGAAGCCGTCCGTGCGCAAGGCGCGCGAGAAGGCGGAAGCCGTCCGTCGCGCCCGCAAGCAGGCTCGCAAGACCGCGATCCGCGAGGGCCTGATCGCCGCTCCGAAGCCGAAGCCCCGTTTCCCGGCCGGCAGCCGTCGGCCCGGTTTCCCGTCGCCGAGCGCCGCCCCGTCGCAGCAGGGCGGCAACGCCTCCGGCCAGGTCGCCGTGAACCCGGCGCCCGTCGCCTAAGACGTTCTATCCTGAACGGCAGAAGCCCGGACCGCGCAAGCGGCCGGGCTTTTTGCGTTCGACTGTCGCTCGAGCCATGGTGATCACGGGCGCGGCGAGGATTGCCACAAGGCCACCGCTGGAAGCCTTGGGCTTTCTCAACCCAGCATCGTCGGAACGCCAGCCGCTCGATCGGAGATCCGGTTCGGCACCGGTCGCCAGCCCCCTCCCCCATCTCCGGAGGAGGGCAACACGCAGGCCCCGTTCAGGCCGCCTTGGCGGCCATCGTGGCGTGCTCGGCCTGGACCAGCACGTCGAGCGCCCGCCACGGCTTCTGCATGTAGACCGTCTGATCGGGCAGGCGCACGTCGCGGCTGGCTCCGGAGGTGACGACCACGCGCACGTCCGGCCAGCGCCGCTCCACCGCCTGGGCGAGCGACACGCCATCCATGGCGCCGGGCAGGCGGATATCGGCGAACAGCAGGGCCACGGTGACGTCGGATCGCTCCAGGACCGAGAGCGCAGCTTCGGCGCTCTCGCAGGCGATCACGCCCAGATCGCTTTCCTCCAGGACCGCGGTCGCGAGGTGGCGCACGGCCGCGTCGTCCTCCACCACAAGCGCCACGGGGGCGGAACACTCGGGCTGTGCGCGATCCATATCAGTCTCCTGCGGTTCGGTCGTGTGAACCCCTTTTCGGGTCCCGGCCTCATTGGTGGACCGGTGATTCCCCGATTCGGCCATGCTGACCTGCCAAGAGCCGGCTCACAAGTGTCCGGGTGGTCGGGCAGCCCATGCCTGCTCCGCGATCACGCCGCACCAATTTTGCACCGAACGCTTGAAAATGGCGCAGCTGGGTCCCGTTTAAGAAACTGTTCACCCGTGTGGACCGACTGTTAATCTCACGCTTGAGGCGTTTGCCCCATTCCGGGGGACATCGCCTGGATCGTACGGACCAGGGAAGGATCGACGTCCGACATGTGCCGTTTCCTCGCCTATAGCGGTGAGCCGGTCTTTCTCTCGGACCTGGTCTGCGCGCCGACGCATTCGCTGGTGCACCAGTCCCTGCACGCCGACGAAGGGAAAACCGAGACCAACGGCGATGGTTTCGGCATCGGCTGGTACGGCGAGCGTCCCGAGCCCGGCGTCTATCGCGACATCTCCCCGGCCTGGTCGGACGAGAACCTCACCAACCTGTGCGGTCAGGTCCGGGCGCGAACCTTCTTCGCCCACGTGCGCGCCTCGACCGGCACCGCCACCGCCCGGGCGAATTGCCACCCGTTCGTGCATGGGCGGCACCTGTTCATGCACAACGGCCAGATCGGCGGCTACCACCGCATCAAGCGTCGGCTGGAGGCGCTGATTCCGGACGCCTTCTACGATCACCGGCGCGGCAGCACGGATTCCGAGGCGATCTTCCTGCTGGCCCTGGCCAACGGCCTCGAGCAGGATCCTGTCGGCGCGATGGCCCGCACCCTGGAGACGATCCGCGCCCTGATGAAGGAGGCCAACGTCTCCGAGCCGTTGCGCTTCACCGCCCTGCTGACGGATGGCGAGACGCTCACCGCCTATCGGTGGGCCTGCGACGGTCGGCCGCCGAGCCTGTATTACCGCGACGGGCCGGGCGGGATCGTCGTCGTCTCCGAGCCGATCGACGGCTGCCGTGATGGCTGGCAAGTCGTCCCGAAGGGCGGCACGCTGCGCGCCCGCCACGGCACCGCCACGACCGTGACCGTTCCAGACACCGCCCGCTCCCGGGCCGCCTGACCGGGCTCAGGCCGTCACCGTCGCGGTGCGGCGTCAGCCATGCTCGGAACGGGATTGTCGATCCGCTTCACGTTGCCACATGTCGGCCACGGCCGATCGTGCGGCCGAGCGGGAATTGACGATGTATCCGGATACCGAGCTACACATTGCCGGACGCTGGCGCACGGGCGCCGACCGAGAGACCCTGGGCGTCCTGAATCCGGCCACGGGCGAGACGATCGGCCAATGCGCCGTCGCCACCACGGCGGACCTGGACGAAGCGCTCGCGGCCGCGGCGCGGGCCTTCCCGGCCTGGCGGAAGGTGTCGCCGTTCGAGCGCGGCAAGCTGATGCGCAAGGCCGCCGACCTGCTACGCAGCCGCGCCGACGAGATCGCCCGCATCATGACCTTGGAGCAGGGCAAGCCGCTGGCCGAGGCGCGCGTCGAGACCCTGGCGGCCGCCGACGTGATCGACTGGTTCGCCGAGGAGGGTAAGCGCGCCTACGGACGCGTCATCCCGGCCCGCGCCGACGGCGTGCTGCAGGCGGTGGTGCGCGAGCCGGTTGGCCCGGTCGCCTGCTTTACGCCCTGGAACTTCCCGATCAACCAGGCGGTCCGAAAGATCTCGGCGGCGCTCTGCACCGGCTGTACGGTGATCCTGAAGGGTCCCGAGGACACGCCGGCGAGTTGCGCGGCGCTGGTCCGCGCATTCCTCGACGCCGGCATCCCGGGCGACGCCCTGTCGCTGGTCTACGGCGACCCGGCGACGATCTCGGCCTACCTGATCCCGCACCCGGTGATCCGCAAGATCTCGTTCACCGGCTCGACGGTGGTCGGCAAGAAGCTTGCGGCGCTGGCCGGCGAGCACATGAAGCGCGCCACCATGGAACTCGGCGGCCACGCTCCGGTGATCGTGTTCGGCGACGCCGACGTGGAGAAGGCCGTGTCGGTCCTGGCCCCGTCGAAGTTCCGCAACGCCGGACAGGTCTGCGTGTCGCCGACCCGCTTCCTGGTGCACGATTCGGTGTTCGACCGGTTCGTCGAGGGCTTCACCAGCTACGCCAAGAGCGCGAAGGTCGGCGACGGCCTGGATCCGGACACCAAGATGGGCCCGCTGATCCATGGGCGGCGTCTGGAGGCCATCGAGGCCCTCTCCGCCGACGCCGAAGCGGCCGGAGCGTCGCTGCGGACCGGCGGCAAGCGCATCGGCAACCGTGGCAACTTCTTCGAGCCGACGGTCTTCACCGAGGTGCCGCTGACCGCGCGGATGATGAACGAGGAGCCGTTCGGCCCGGTCGCGATGATCAACCGCTTCTCGGAGGACGAGGAGGCGCTCACCGAGGCCAACCGCCTGCCCTACGGGCTTGCGGCCTACGCCTATACCCGCTCGGCCGAGCGGGCCGCCAAGGTCTCCCACGGGGTGGAGAGCGGGATGATCTCGATCAACCACCACGGTATCGCCCTGCCGGAGACGCCCTTCGGCGGCGTCAAGGAATCCGGCTACGGCAGCGAGGGCGGTTCGGAGGCGCTCGATGCCTACCTGGTGACCAAGTTCGTCACCCAGGCCAACTTCTGACGCCGGCCCGGCGCGTCGCTGCGGGCGGCGTGCCGATGCCGATCAGTAATGCGGCGGCGGCGGCTCGGGCCCGCGCGGTGCGGACCGGGCCGCCGCCTCCTCAACCTGATCGCGCAACGCATCGACCTGGCGGACGAGCCGGTCGATCACCCGCCACTGCTCCGTGACGGTGCGGTTCAGATCCTCGATCGTCGAATCCTGCTCGGTGAGGCGCATCTCCAGGCGGTCGATGCGGGTGGGGTCGTCCATGGCCGGTCTCCAATCCGGCCCGCGATAGCGCATCCGCGGCCGATTTCCGACTGCGCCCGCTCAGGCCGCCTGCATCCGTCCGGCCACCACGACCCGGTCGCGCCCGCCGCGCTTGGCGACGTAGAGGGCGGCGTCGGCCCGGCGCATCAGCGCCTCGAAACTGATCCCGTCCCGGGCCTGCGCGATCCCGATGCTGACGCTCACTCGCAGGTCCGGCAATTCCGGCACCGACAGCCCCGCGAAGGTCCTGCGCAACTCCTCCGCGCGGGCCAGGGCCTCGGCAGGCGAGACGTCGGGCAGCAGGCAGGCGAACTCCTCGCCGCCGAGCCGGCCGAGCATCGCGTCCCGGGGCAACAGGGACGCGGCCATGGCGCAGAACCCCACCAGCACCGCGTCGCCGACCGCGTGGCCGTGGACGTCGTTGACCGCCTTGAACCGGTCGAGGTCGAACAGCAGCAGCGCCACATCCCGGTGCGTGGCGAGCGTCGCCTCAGCGACCCCCGTGAAGGCCCGGCGATTGGAAATGCCGGTGAGCGGGTCCGTCGCGGCGGCGATGCGCTGCTCGCGCTCGGCTCGTTCCTTCACCAGAGCCATGCAGGTGAAGGCCAGGGCGATCGAGAACAGCAGCGTGACGAAGCACAGGATCGCGACCCAGGGCGAGGTCAACGGGTTCAACCGCGGTGGCGGCGGCGCGAGCAGGGTCGATGGAATCCGCAGCAGGTAGAAGGCGGCGTGCAAGCCCAGCGTGGTCTCGGCCGTCACGCGCGACGCGAGACGCTCCTTGCGCCCCCGCCAGAACTCCACGGCCGCATCGCCCGTGTAGAGCGCCGCCACCGCGGACGCGTACGCGATCCGGGCCTCGATCGATCCATAGAAGGCCGGAAGGAGGCAGAACACGCACCAGATCGCCGCGCCCGCGAGCGCCAGACCGATCCGGATCGGTCGCCCCTCGAACGAGCGGACACCGCTCCAGATCAGCCCGTAGGCCGCCAGCACCACGGCGTTGGACACCGCGATGGACACGAGGTCGGGAATCTGGCCGCGCAGGGCGAGGCCGCCGGAGCCGACCGCGCCGAGAATATGCGCCGCGCCCCATAGCGCCAGGGCGCGCGAACCCGGCGCCTGCCGCCATGACAGAACGAACAGCGTGCCGACCAGCAAGGTCATCACGGAACTGACGATCAGCAGGGTGGCTGGATCGAGATGCACGGCTTTCTATCAGTCTCCGATACTGAAGATAGCATAAGCCGCACGGTATTGACCGGCTCACGAGGCTTGAGCCGGCTTAATTCGCAGCAGCGCGACGAAAATACCGCGCGGTTGTTTACGATTCGGCAAGGTGGATATCGGCGGCGATGACGACCGTCGCGTCCTCGCGCGTCCCAGGGCTCGTTTCAGGCGCCCCGGATTGACGCGGCGACCTATCCGGCCGCCCGTTGCTCGTCGCGCGCCGCGTGGATCACCGGCACCGCCGGGGCGCCTTCCCACTCCGTGTTGGCGGGGATCGACTCGCCCTTCATCACGATGGTGAGCGGGCGCAGCCGTGCGTAGTCGCCGACCTTGGTGTCGTACAGGACCGTCGCGAAGGCGCCGACCGAGACGCCGCGCCCGACCACGACGCGGCCGATCTTCATGATCCGGTCCTCGTACAGATGGGTTTGCAGCGCGGAGACGCGGTTGATCGTGGCGTAGTCGCCGATCGACACGCAGTCGAACTCGGTGATGTCGGTGGTGAGCATGCACACTCCCTTCCCGATCTTCACGCCGAACAACCGCAGGGCCCAGGGCAGGAACGGCGTGCCCTGGAGGTGCTCGAGCAGCACCTTGCCGGCCAACCCCCAATAAGCCACCGCGATCGCCTCGGTGCGCATCGCCCACCAGGACCACATCGGCTGCATGCCGGGCTTGTAGACGCCCATCAGCAGCCACTTCATCGCGATGACCGCGGCGGACTGGATCAGCGCGATGCAGACGCTGGCGGTCACGAAGCTGACGGCCAGACCGGTCCAGTCCTTCTCCAGGATGGCCGGGTAGAAATACCAGTCGATCACGGTGATCGCCAGGGTGATGTAGAGCATCGGCGAGAACGAAGTCGCGAAGGCCTCGAACACGCCGCGCCGGATCTTCGGCCACATCCCGGGTTCGTAGGTCTGCGCGGTCGATCCGAGATCGACCTTCTGGCGGGCCGGCAGCCGGATCGGCGGCGAGCCGAACCAGGTCTCGCCGGGGCTCATCGCATCGTTGGCCGGCGGCTTCGACTTGATGCCGATCAGCACGTCATCCGGGATGACCGCGCCGGGGGGGACCACGGCATCGTTGCCGACGAAGACCCGTGCGCCGGTGCGGGCGGCCTCGAGATGCATCCAGCCGCGCCGGACCTCCTCCTCGCCGTACACGACCTCGTCGGCGATGAAGTTCTTCGCGCCGACCTCGGCGAGGTCGTAGCGGCCGGCGAGGTTGGTCGAGATCTCGGCGCCGTGGCCCATGTTGGCGCCCATCAGCCGGTACCACGCCCGCATGTAGACCGTGGCGAACAGTGACGAGAGCGTCTCGAGCGTGACCTCGACGGCGAGCGCCAGCGACCACTTGCGCAGGTAGAACAGCGAGTGGACCGAGTAGGTGCCCGAGCGGGTCCGCGGCAGCACTATCCAGCGGATGCCGGCGATCAGCAGCACCGTGCCGGCGGTCATCAGCATGGCGGTGGGCCAGGTGAGGATCGGCAGGTACCAGTGATAGTCGACATCGGTGATGTCGGAGAGCGAATCCGAGATCTGGTCGAAGATGAAGAAGGCCGGGAAGATCGGCAGCAGGCCGACCGCCGGAATCGCGCCGAGCAGAACGATATAAGCCGCCGCGAAGGCGGCGCGGCGGGCCCAAGAGGCCTCGGAGGCGGCCGGCAGGTTGGCCGTGTTCGCCATCCCGACCTTGCGGCCGGGCGAGCCGTCCCAGATCTCCGCGGGCCCGACCCGGGTGCCGGTCGGGATCGTGGTCAGGTCGGCGATCTCGGCCTGCGCGCCGATCACCGTGTCGTGGCTGAGCACGCAGGAGGTGCCGACCGCCGCGTCGGCGCCGATCTCGACCGTGCCGATCACCAGCTCGTTGCCGACGATCTCGGCATTGGCGATGACCAGGCGGCCGCCCAGCGAGGCGCCGTCGCCGATGGTCAGCAGGTCCGGAGCGCCGATCTCGATGTCGGAGATCAGCGCATCATGGCCGACCTTGGCGCCCATCAGCCGGAGGTAGACCGAGATCGCCGGCGAGCCCTGGAGCCACTTCACGTGGACGAGGGGCGCGAGGCGCTGGGTCAGCCACCAGCGGTAGTAATAGCTCCCCCAGAGCGGGTATCGGCCCGGCTTGGTCCTGCCGAGGATCAGCCACTTGCCCGCCACCGCGACCACCGCGGTCACGCCGTTGATTGCGATGTAGACGAGCAGCAGGACGCCCAGTTCGGCGAAGAAGCTGAGACCGCCGCCGGTGAGCAGCAGGTAGGTCACGAACATGCCGAGCCACTGCGCGGTGGCGAGCGCGATGACGAAGGGCAGCGCGATCAGCTGGCCGAGGCCGCACAGCGCCCGGCGCAGAAGTGGCGGTGGCGCGAAGCTCAGGTCGAGGATCGCAGCCGCCGCGCCCATGCCGCCGGTGCGCGCGATCAGCGCGTCGGCCATCGCCCGCATGGTGCGCAGGGCGTAGACGTCCGGCAGCGTGATGCCGGCGAGCGCGGGCGCCTCGCGGACTGCGGACACGAAGCGGGCGGCGAGCAGGGAATGGCCGCCGAGATCGGCGAAGAAATCGCCCTCGAGCGGGATCGGCTGGTTGCCGAACACCTGCTTGGCCGCGGCGACCAAAGCCGCTTCGGTCTCGTTGGCCGGGGGCTCCTGCTCGCCATCTGCGGATGCGACCGTGAGCGGGGCGATCTTCAGCGCCTTGCGATCGACCTTGCCGGAGGTCAGCCGCGGCAGGGTCTTGGCCAGCTCGAAATGGCCGGGCACCATGTAGGGCGGCATCTGTCCGGCCAGCGTCCGGCGCAGGGCGGCGGTATCCACCGTCCGCCCGCGTTCGGGGATCAGGAAGGCTACGAGCCGGTCGACGCCGTCGTCCTGGCGCAGCACCACGGCGGCCTGGTTGATGTCGGGCACGCTGCGGATCCGCGACTCGATCTCGCCGAGTTCGACCCGGAAGCCGCGGATCTTCACCTGGTCGTCGATGCGGCCGTGGAACAGGATCCGCCCACCGGCATCCAGCGAGACCGCATCGCCCGAGCGGTAGAGGATCGGGTCGGTCCCGTCCGAGGCGAACGGGTTGGCGATGAACTTTTCGGCGGTCAGCTCGGGCCGCGCGAGATAGCCGCGGGCCACCCCGGGCCCGCCGATCAGCAGCTCGCCCTGTTGATCGCGCCCGAGCAGGCTCAGATCCTCGCCCGCGACGTAGACCGAATAGTTCGGGATCGGTCCCCCGATGGTCACCGGCTCGCCGGGCCGCATCTCGGCCGCGGTGGCGACCACGGTCGCCTCGGTCGGCCCGTACGTGTTGAAGAGCTGGCGCGCGCCGGTCGCCCAGCGGCCGACCAGCGGCTCCGGCAGCGCTTCGCCACCGAGCAGCACGAGGCGCACGGTCGGCAGGTCGCCGGAGATCATCGCCAGCAGCGTCGGCACGGTATCGAGCACCGTGATCCGCTCGGCTTCGAGAATGCCGGGCAGGGACTCGACGTCGCCCATCATGGCCGGGCTCGCCACGAACAGCGTCGCGCCCACGAGATACGGGACCCAGATCTCCTCCATCGACAGGTCGAAGGCGACCGAGGCGCCCTGGAACACGATGTCGTCGGCGCGCATGCCGTAGAGCGCGTTCCCCGACCGGAGGAAGTGGCAGATGTTGGCGTGGCTGATGACGATGCCCTTGGGCACGCCGGTCGAGCCCGAGGTGTAGATCAGGTAGGCGGGATCCTCCGGCGTCAGGCCGGCGGCGCGGGCATCCGGTACCGGGGCATCCGCGGGTGTCGCCGCGTCGAGATCCGCCGGGGTCAGGGCGGGCGCGGCGTCGGGCGCCGTCGCGGCGAGGGCAGGTGAGACCAGCAGCGCCTTGGCGGCGGCATCCGTGAGACAGACTCCGACCCGGTCGGCCGGCGCCTCGGCGTCGAAGGGCAGCCAGGCGGCGCCCGACAAGGTGATGCCGATCTGGGCGACCAGCAGGTCCGGGCCCCGGGCCATCCACAGGCCGACGACGTCGCCGGGGCCGATGCCGCGGTGGGCGAGGCCGGCGGCGATCCGGCCGGCGCGAGCGGCGACCTCGGCATAGGTCAGGCTCGGATGGACGCCGCCCGCGATCACGCGGGCGCCGTCGACCAGGCAGGGATGCTCCGGCCAGGCGCGGGCCGAATCCAGGAAGATCTCGGCCAGCACCTCGTCGCGGATCAGGTCGGGGCGGTGCGCGCCGCGCAGCACGGCCGCCCCGCCCGCCGGACGCTCATGCGCCTCGGCCGCCGGTCCGGACCGGGTCTTCTCGGCGACGTCGCTCATCCGCTGCTCCGCTGGCCGACCGAACAGATCGGCGCATACCGTGGCGACTGCCCTATAGCCAGCCGATCATGCCGTTATCGAGGCGGCTTTGAACCCTGGGTGAAGGACGGCTTAAGCCCAGCGCCAGCCCGACGGCTCCAGGACCAGCACCTCGCCCTGGCGGATGCCGAGGCGCGGCGCCGCGTAGATGTCGAGATGGCCCAGCGCCACCAGGGCAGCCCGGGCGACGCCGCCGTGGGCGACGATCACGGCATCCCGCTCGAGCCCGGACAGAACCGGCCCGACCCGCTCCACGAGCGCGGCATAGCTCTCGCCACCCTGGCCGGGCGGACGGTGGTTCCAGCGCTCGCGGTCGCGGGCCGAAGCGCCCCCCGGGTCACGGCGGCGGATCTCGGCCCAGGTCGAGCCCTCCCAGTTGCCGAAGCCGATCTCCCTCAGCCGGGGATCGGTGCGGTACGCCTCCGCCGGCAGGCCCAGCGTCGTGCGCAGGATCTCCATGGTCCGCCGGGTGCGCTTGAGCGGGCTCGCCAGGAACTCCGCCTCCGCCACACCCGCCCCCGCCACCGCGGTCAGCCGCGCGGCCACGGCGACGGCCTGCGCCTCCCCGTGCGGGTTGAGATCGATGTCGCGACTGCCCTGCAGGCGGCCCTCGGCGTTCCAGGCGGTCTGGCCGTGGCGGATGAAATAGATCGTGGCCAACCGTCTCAAAATCCTGTCGCTGTGCAGGCGCCCGGAACGGCCGGGCGTGCCAACCGTTCTGGGCGTTCGTCGGCAAAGCCCCTCGATAAGGTCCTGCCCATGTCTAAGAAGCACGGCAAGCATCTTCCCGGCCAGTCGCAGGACGGGGGCGTGACAGACGCCCCCGATCGGCACCAGGCCGCCCGGGCGCGGGTGCCCTCGACCGCTGTCTGGGCCGGTGCGGCCGATGCGATCGCCGGGGCGGTTCCGGCGGCCCTGGGCGGCCATCGGCCGGCCCCGATCCGGGTCGCACCGGGGATCGTGGCTGTCGAGCCCGGAATGCGGATCGACCTGACGGCCGTCGACGCCGACGCCGATGGCGGCCTCGACAAGGTCTGGGCCAAGGACGCCCTCGGCCGGGAGCGCGAGCGGATCAGCGCCCTGCAGGAGCGGCTGTATGCCGAGCGCGCCCGCAGCCTGCTGCTGGTGTTCCAAGCGATCGATACCGGCGGCAAGGACGGGACGATCCGGTCGGTGCTCAAGGGCGTGAACCCGCAGGGTTGCACGGTGTCGTCGTTCAAGGTGCCGTCGAGCGACGAGCTCGATCACGATTTCCTGTGGCGCTACCACGCCAAGACGCCGGGGCGCGGCATGATCGGCGTGTTCAACCGCAGCCATTACGAGGACGTCCTCGTGGTGCGGGTGAAGGAGCTGGTGCCCGACCCGGTCTGGCAGGGCCGCTACCGCCTGATCAACGATTTCGAGCGGCTGCTCACCGAGTCCGGCACGGTGGTGATCAAGTTCTTCCTGCACATCTCCAAGGACGAGCAGAAGAAGCGCCTGGAAGCCCGGATCGCCGACCCGGAGAAGCACTGGAAATTCGACCCCGCCGACCTCGTCGAGCGGAAAGCCTGGGACGCCTACCAGCAGGCCTTCGCCGACGCGCTCTCGCAATGCGCGACGCCGCACGCGCCGTGGCTTGTGGTGCCGGCCAACCACAAGTGGTTCCGCAACTACGTGATTGCCCGAACGATCGCGGATACGCTGGAGGCGATGGACCCACGATTCCCGAAGGCCGCGAAGGGAATCGCCGATCTGAAGGTCCCGAACTGATCCAAGGGGTGCCGCATGCTGGTGGTTCGGGAGGTCGCGGTCTCGGGCTACCGCTCGCTCCGGCGGATCGACTTCCCGGTGGACGACCTGTCGGTGTTCGTGGGCGGCAACGGCACCGGCAAGACCAACCTGTATCGCGGCCTCGAACTGCTTCAGGACGCGGCCCGGGGGACGCTCACCCGCGCGCTCGCCGTAGAGGGCGGGATGGATTCGGCGCTCTGGGCGGGGCGTCGGCGGCACGGCGAGGCGGCCCGGATCCGCCTGTCAGCCAGCCTGCACGATGACGGAACCGGGCAGGCGTTCACCTATGCGGTCGAACTCGGGCTCGTGCAGCAGGCCGGCGGCACTACCTACGGCGCCGCCTTCCGCAAGGAACCGCAGGTGAAGGCCGAGCGGTTGACCGTCCGGACCGGCCCCCGCACGGCGGTCATCCTCGACCGCGACGGCCGGACCGGCTTCGCCCGCGACGAGGAGGGGCGCAAACGGCCGCTGGCCCTGGATCTGCTGCCCACCGAAACCGCGCTCGGCACCTTCCTGGACGCGACGCGTCACCCGGAGATCGCCTTGGTTCGGCTCGCCATGACGGCTTGGCGCTTCCACCATGATTTTCGGACCGATGCCGGGTCGCCGCTCCGCCGCCCGTGCCTGGCAGTGACGACGCCGACCCTCGCCTCGGACGGGTCCGACCTCGCTGCCGTGTTCGCCACCCTGGCCCATATCCGGCAGGACACGGGCGATCTCGATATGGCGCTAGACGGCGCCTTCCCGGGCGCCCGGCTCGTGGTGCCGGAGCCGGGGCGCGAGGCGAGCTTCGGCGTCACCTTCCCGGACTTCCCGGGCCGCACCTTCGCGGCCTCGGAACTGTCGGACGGGACGCTGCGCTACCTCGCCCTCACCGGAGCGCTGCTGGCCTACCGGCTGCCGCCCTTCATCGCATTGAACGAGCCGGAATCGAGCCTGCATCCGGATCTGATGGAACCGCTCGCCCGGATGATCGCCCGGGCCGCCGAGCGCACCCAGATCTGGTTGGTCACGCATTCCGAGCGGCTGGCGGACGGGATCGCGACCCATGGGGGCGCCAGGCCGCGGGTGGTCATCAAGCGCGACGGCGAGACCTGGATCGGCGGGCTCACCCTTTCAGGTGAATTCGCGGACGCGGTCGACGACGAAGATTAATCCTTGTCGAGGGTCAGGTCCGGCGCATCGGGGCTCTTCATGCCGACGACGTGGTAGCCCGCATCCACGTGCAGGATCTCGCCGGTCATGCCCGCGGCCATGTCGGAGATCAGGTAGGCGGCGGTCTCGCCGACCTCACCGATGGTCACGGTTCGGCGCAGGGGCGCGTTGTACTCGTTCCACTTCAGAATGTAGCGGAAGTCGCCGATTCCCGAGGCCGCCAGGGTCTTGATCGGGCCGGCCGAGATCGCGTTGACGCGGATGTTCTTCGGCCCGAGATCGGCCGCGAGATAGCGCACCGAGGCTTCGAGCGCCGCCTTGGCCACGCCCATGACGTTGTAGTGCGGCATCCACTTCTCGGCGCCGTAATAGGTCAGCGTCACCAGGGAACCGCCCGGGCGCATGATCTTCTCGGCGCGCTGGGCCACCGCCGTGAACGAGTAGCACGAGACCAGGAGCGACTTGGTGAAGTTCTCCTCGGATGTCTCGAGGTAGCGGCCGGTCAGCTCGTCCTTGTCGGAGAAGGCGATGCAGTGGATGACGAAGTCGATGCCCTCGGGGAAGACCCGGGCGGCCTCTGCGAACACGGCATCGATGGTCGCCGCCTCGGTCACGTCGCAATGCCCGATGACGTGGGCGTCGAGTTCCTTGGCCAAGGGCTCGACCCGCTTGCGCAGGGCGTCGCCCTGGTAGGTGAACGCGAGCTCGGCCCCGTGCGCGCGGGCGCTGCGGGCGATGCCCCAGGCGATCGAGCGGTTGTTGGCGACACCGAGCACGAGGCCCCGCTTGCCCGCCAGAATGCCCTGCCCGTGTTCCGCCAT
Organism: Methylobacterium sp. WL64; assembly: GCF_008039945.1. NCBI lineage: Bacteria > Pseudomonadati > Pseudomonadota > Alphaproteobacteria > Hyphomicrobiales > Methylobacteriaceae > Methylobacterium > Methylobacterium sp. WL64. The sequence continues at coordinate 146,671 of NZ_VRVA01000004.1, read as the reverse complement.
GATCGATCCTGGAAACCTCTCGGCCCCTTGCGGCACCGGGGGTCTCCATAACGGAGCCTGCCCGGAGACGGAAGTGCGCACCCGGCCGCCCGGCGACCGGGCGCGGGGCGCCTGTTACGCAGCGTTCTACGCCACCTTGGCGCGTCGGTTCCGGGCGAACTCGATGAGCGCGGGATCCTCGCTCTCCGGCAGGGTGATCGCCGTGGTGGCGAGCAGGTCGCCGCGGGTGCCGTCCTTCTTGGGAAGGCCCTTGCCGCGCAACCGGAACGTGCGGCCCGAACTCGTCATCGGCGGCATCTTCATCTCGACCGCGCCGGTCAGGGTCGGCACCCGGATCGTGCCGCCGAGCACGGCGTCCTCCAGCGGCACCTCGACGCTGACCTTCAGGTCGGCCCCCTCGACGGTGAAGCGGGGATGCGGCCGGACCCGGATGGTCAGCAAGGCGTCGCCGGGCTCGCCGCGGGGGCCGGCGCTCTGGCCGAGGCCACGAAGCCGAATGGTCTGGCCATCCTCGACGCCCCGGGGGATCACCACGTCGACCTCCCGGCCCGTGGGCAGGGCGAGGCGCAGCTTTTCTTCGCTGGCGACCTGCTCAAGGCTCACGGACAGCTCGGCCGCGACATCCTCGCCCTTGGCCGCCTGGCGCTGGCCGGGCCCGGCACCGCCCGCGCGGAACGCCTCACCGAAGATGTGCGAGAAGATGTCCTCGCCCATCCCGCCGCCGCCCATTCCGCCTTGCCGGCTGCGGGCCATGTTCTCGAAATCGAACCCGCTCGGCCGGCCGCCGCCGAAGCCGCCCGAGAACCCTTCGAAGCCGCTGGCGCGCGGCTTGCCGTCGCCGTCGATCTCGCCGCGGTCGAACTGCTTGCGCTTCTCGGAATCGCCCAGGATCTCGTAGGCCGAGTTCGCCTCGGCGAACCGGTCCTTGGCCTTCACGTCGTTCTTGTTGCGGTCGGGGTGGAAGTCCTTGGCGAGCTTGCGATAAGCCTTCTTGATGTCGGCTTCGCTCGCTCCCTTGGCCACGCCCAGCACGTCGTAGGGATTGCGCATCGGTCTCTTGAGGCTGTGCGGTGGGGTATCCACCCGGATGTGGGAAGGCTGTTGCATCCCTGCAACGGTCATGGCGGCGAAAGTCTGCGGGTTCGGGCGCTGCGTCAAGCGGTGGATCTCGCTCCGGCGCGCGCGACCGCATAACCTGGACGCGTGACGCCATCACCGGCTCGCCGGCAGCGGGCCGCGGGAGGAAATCCGATGCAGTATGCCTGCGACCACGTCCATCTGCGCAGCCGCGACGCCGTGAAGGCCGGAGCCTTCTACGTGGAGACCTTCGGGGCCACGGAGGTGGAGCGCGTCGGCGCCGATCCCGTGCAGCGCATGGTGCTCGACCTCGGCGGCCTGACCGTCTTCATCGAGCAGGCACCCTCCGAGACCGCCCCCGCCACGCAGACGCCCTGCCTCGGTATCGAGCATATCGGTCTGCGCGTCGCCGACATCGACGCCGCCATGGCCGAACTCGTAGGCCGCGGCGTCACCGTGCGGATGCCCATCACCGAGCGCGGCCAGGGCGTGCGGATCGCCTTCGTGGAAGGTCCGGATGGGGCGCTGATCGAGATTCTGGAGCGCCGCGCGGCTGCCTGACACCGCGCTCACGGGGCGGCAGCTTCGACGGGTGTCGGGCCGCGCCCGAGCCCCGCGGATGTGTCGGGATAGGCTCAGCGCCGGGGGCTGCCGTGCAGGGCCAGGGCGGGCTCCCGGTCGCCCTCGGCGAGGGACGGCGGCTCGATCCGGTCGAAGCCGTCCGCGCTGTAGACCGCGCCGAGCACCGTCTTGAAATGGCGCTGCACCCGGGCGTGGCACTCGCAGGCCGAGGCCGACATCGCCCGGCGGTCGAGCACCGTGATGCGTCCGCGCCCGACCCGGATCAGGCCCTGGTCCTGAAGCGTCCGCAGGATGCGGGTCAGGTAGGTGCGCTGGACGCCGAGCATCGAGGCCAGCAATTCGTGGGTGATTGGCAGGGTGTCGCCTCCGATCCGGTCCTGTAGCGTCAGGAGCCAACGCAGGCAGCGCTGCTCGATCGGATGGAGGGCGTTGCAGGCGGCGGCCTGCAGCACCTGCGCCAGGAGGCAGTCGCCGTAGCGTGCGAACAGGTTGCGGACCTCGGGGGATCGGCGCTTGGCGTCCTGGAGCCGGTCGGCCTTCAGGCGCAGCATCGGCCCGCCGATCTGCACGATCGCCTCGGTGGATGCCGGCACCCGGCCCGCGCTGACGATGCCGCCGACGGCTCCCTCGCGACCGATGCTCGCGGTCTCGGCGCAGCGCCCGTCCCGGGTGCCGATGATCAGCGCCACGACGGTCTGGTCGCAGGGGAAGGTGATGTGCGCCACCTCCGTGCCAGCCTCGAACACGATCGCCCCCTTGTCGCAGGAGACCCGCTCGAGATGGGGGACGATCAGCGCGCGGTCGGACTCCCGGAGCGCGTCGAGGAGCAGGTTGCCCGTGAGGGAAGCAGCGCGGTCAGCGGGCATGCAGGTCGGGGACCGTGGAACGGGAGGCGTCCGAAAGGAACCTCGTCGGGCGGCCCGCTTGCTAGCGGGCGAATCCGACACGCTTATATCCCGCCCCCTGACCTGGAACCAACCTAAGTCTATCCGGCCCGATCATTTATTTGTCGGTGCAAAGACCCTGTTCCGAAAGCCGCCGGTGCTCGCGCGGGTCGCAATCGGTCGACAGGAACGAGGCCCAGTCGGACGGCGTGCCGTAGAAAGCGTTGCGGTCGACGTCGCCCTGCACCCCGGGGACGCGCCCGGTGGAGGTGAATTGCCACAGCATCCACTTCCGGTTGACGAAGCGCTGCTCCGGCTCGGCCGCGGTGGAGCGCAGCCAGTGCGGGTAGTCGGGCAGTTCGCCTTCCAGCACGTCCTTGTGGAAGGTGATGTCGGTGTAGATGATCGGGCGCTTGCCGGTGTAGCGCTCCATCTCTTCCAGCATCTCCGTGACCATCGCGAGAGCCTGCGCCTTGGGCAGCTTCTTCGGGCAGGTCTGCGAATGGCCGTTCCACTCCACGTCGAGCACCGGCGGCAGGGCCGTCGGGTCGTTCGGCACGTTGCGCTTGAACCACTCCATCTGGTCCCGGGCGGAGCGGCACCAGAACACGAAGTGGTAGGCGCCCCGCGGCACGCCGGCCTTGGCGGCGTTGTCCCAGTTGGTCCGGAAGCGCTCGTCGACGTGGTCGCCGCCCTCTGTCGCCTTGATGAAGGCGAACTGAGTGCCGGCGGCCCGGACCGAGGCCCAGTCGACGTTGCCCTGCCATTTCGAGATGTCGATGCCCTGGATTGGGTGCTGCTTGGCTTTGGCCACGCCCGGATGGGGCTTGGCGTCACCCTTGGTCGGGTAGAAATTCGTGTTCGACGCGCACGCGGCCAAGCCGGCCATCACCGCGACGGCCAGCACCCGGGTAGCGACGCGCCGAACGCTTCTCAACCGGCCGGCACCCCGAATCGCCGAAGCGGACGGACCCTGCGAAAGCTTGATATCTCGCACCATCAGTGTTCAGCCCGCCACCGAAGAAGCGCCAAAGTCAGGCGTAATCGATGGGCCCGGCGCAGTTAACGGAGCTTTGCGAACATTGCGGCGGAATTCCGAGATGCGTGTCGCTGCCGCGACATACGGTATCGATCCCCGGTTGGTTCACAGGCCCGGATCCGGCTAAGTGCCAGTCCCGCAACGCGAGTCCCGTCACGGTCCCGTGAGCAAGCAATTATTCACCATAGGTTACGAAGGGCTCGACCCGGAGCGCCTTACGGATGCGCTGCGCTCGGCGGGCGTTGCCGTGCTGGCCGACGTGCGGGCGGTGGCGAACTCGCGCAAGCGCGGCTTCTCGAAAGGCGCGCTCGGAACGGGGCTCACCGAGGCGGGTCTCGGCTACGCGCATCTGCGCAGCCTCGGTACGCCGAAGGCCGGCCGTGAGGCAGCCCGGGCGGACGACGCGGCGCTGATGCGCAAGATCTACTGTGAAGAGGTGCTCGATACGGCAGCCGGCGGTATCGCCCTCGACGAACTCGCCGCCATGGCGGCCGCCGCCCCGACCTGCCTGCTGTGCTTCGAGCGGGACCCGGCCCGCTGCCACCGCCGGGTCCTGGCCGAACGGCTCGCGGACCGGGGCTTTGCCGTCACCGACCTGTTCGGCTGACTCTCCGCCGGCTCTGGCCGTCGCACAGGAATGAACCGCGCGCGCCTTCCCGGATGCCCGGAACGTGTGTGGACGGCGATCCGGGAACCCGCAGCGAACGCGCCGCGCAGCGGCACGATCGTCTATTGGCTGTCGCAATCAGGCGCGTGACGTCGTTCGGTGCCGGATCCCGGGCGGCATTCCGCGCGCCGGAGAAGAGACCGCGCGAAACCAGCGATGCTCGGTTGAGTCGATCACTATTCAGGTCCGCGCATCATCCGGGCGACGGCGAAGCGCCGGATCGGTTCGATCGCGGCGCTCAGCAGCGTCCGGGGCGTGCGCGGCACCCCGAATTCCCGCGGGACAGGCCGGCGTCGATACGGGTCGGCCACCGGCTCGACCGGCAGGTACAGGGCTTCGAGGAACGACATCTCCAGCAGCATCGCGCCGGTGTCGTCGGTGACCACCAGGGCCGCATCGAGCAGCCGCGTATCGCCGCTGTGCTGACGCATCAGGCCCTGGACGATGGTCCGGGCGGTGGCCCGGGCGGCGTCCAGGTCGGCGACCCACTGCGCCGCGGAGGCGGGCAGGCAGGCGCCGTCCAGGCGGATGCTGAAAGTGGCGCGGACCATCGTGGCGTTCCTTGGAGGATCGGGCGTCGCGCGTCGGGCGGCGATCGTCAGGCGGCTTGCGCGCCGTCCTGCGGCTCGGTCTCGACGAAGTCGGCCTTGGCCTCGGCCGCCGATTTCGGATCGAAGGCGTCCGCCAGCAGGCTGAGGCGCCGGGCCATGTCGCGCACCTCGTTGAGGGCGATCGACTTCTGGCCCTCCTTCACCGCCCGGGTGATGTCGCTGACCTGCGTGGTGGCGACCCGCCTCAGTTCGTCGGCGAGCTGGTGGCTGGTCATCATCGCATCCGTTCCCGAATTGGTTCGTCTGTGCCGGGACCGTGGTGGGAGGGCGCTTACCAACGGGTTTCGCGCAGCGGCGATGCCTGTGGACAACACGGGCTTGCGCGGCTCAGTCCTGCAGGTGGCGCGCGGCGATGATCGAGGCGGCGGTGCGATTCTCCACGCCGAGCTTGGCGTAGATGCCCTCCAGATGCTTGGTCACCGTGCGGTGGCTGAGCCCCAGGATCTCGCCGATGTCGCGGCTCGATTTCCCCCGCGACAGCCACAGCAGCACCTCGGCCTCGCGGCCGGTGACCGGAAGCCGCGCCCGCAGCCGCTCGATGCCGCCCGAGGCCTCCTCGCGCGACAGGCGCAGCAGGATCTCGTCCGGGGTGCGTCCGATGAAGCTGAGCGCGTAGGGGGTGCCGTCGCCGCCGGTCAGCGTCAGGGCGTTGGCGGCTCCCCCGGTGAGGCAGCCGCGCAGCCAGTCCCGGGCGCGAGCGGGCAGCGCGAGGCCCGCGGACGGATCCGAGCCGAGCCCAGCGAGCAACCGCCCGGCCTGCGGGGTCGCCCACAGCACCGCGCCCGCCTCCGAGACCGCGAACAAGGTGCGCCCGGCAGTGTCGAGAGCGGCCCTTGCGCTCTGCGCGGCGCGCGCGCTGGCGAGGTGGACGCGGATCCGGGCCAGGATCTCGTCCGGGGCGATCGGCTTGGTGACGTAGTCGATCCCGCCGGCGCTCAGGCCCTTCACGATGTGCTCGGTCTCGCTCAGCCCGGTCATGAAGATCACCGGCACGCCGGCGATCTGCGGCTTGGCCTTAAGCCTCCGGCAGGTCTCGAACCCGTCCATGCCGGGCATCATCGCGTCGAGCAGGATCACGTCCGGCGTGATCTCGTCCACGAGCGCGAGGGCGAGGTCGCCGCCCACCGCCACCAGCACGGTGGCACCCGAGCGCTCGATCGCCTCGGTGAGGAAAATCAGCGTGTCGGGCGAATCGTCAACCACCAGGACGACATCGCGGCTCGGCTGGTTCGTCGGCGCCTCAGCCATTGCGGGCGAGTCCTTGCAGGACCGAAAGGTAGCGGCGCAGGTCGTAGCCCTCCACGAGACCGCGCATCTGAGCCACGAAGACGGGCGGCACCGTCACGTCGCCCTCCATCTCGGTGAGCTTCGCCTCGATGGCCCGGATATGCCCGATCCGGCCCAGGCGCAGCAGCTCGCCGACATGCTCCGGCCCGGGATGGCCGATCTCCGCGAGCGCCGGAGCCGGCTCGCGCAGAGCGGGCGTCGCGGCGTCGGTCCATTCGAGGTGGAGCAGCTTGCCGATCCGCTCCAGCACGTCGCGCAGGTCGAAAGGCTTGGCGAAGATCGCGTCGTGGGGGGCGTCGTCGCCGCGCACCGGGCTGATCTCGTGGACGTTGGCCGACATCATCGCGATCGGCCCGGTGTGGCCCTCCGCGCGCAGGGTCGCGGCGGCGGCCCAGCCGCTCATGCCCGGCATGGCGATGTCGAGCAGGATCAGGTCGATCCCGCCCTTCGCCACCGCCGCCAGGCATTCCGGCCCCGAGCCCGCCTCGATCACGGAGATTCCGTGCGGCTCGAGGATCGCCCGCATCAGGGCGCGGTGGGCGGTGTCGTCGTCGGCCACCAGGATCGTGCGTCGGGCGCCGGCATAGGCTCGCTCGGGCGCGGAGGCCGGGGGAACCACGACGACCGGCGCGGGCTGGGCCACGGAGGCCAGCATCAGCCGCAGCCGGGCCTGGGTGCCGCCGCCGGGGGCCGCCGCCACGGTGATCTCGCCGCCAAGCAGCTGCGCCAGCAGGTCCGCGATGGTGAGCCCGAGCCCCGTCCCCGGAGTACTGCGGGCGGCCGGCGTCGAGCCCCGCTCGAACGGCTGGAAGATCCGCGCCAGGTCCGCCTCCGGGATGCCCGGCCCGGTATCCCGGATCGTGAACACCGCGATCTGGCTGCGGTAGCTGAGATCCAGCGAGACCGTGCCGGAGGGGGTGAACTTGATCGCGTTCGACAGGAGGTTGAGCAGCACCTGGCGCAGGCGCTTCTCGTCGGTGGCGACCACCGCCGGCAGGATCTCCGGCCGGGAGAACCGGAATTCGAGTCCGGCCTCCCGGGCCTGCAGCCGGACCATGTCGACCAACTGGTCGAGGAACTCGGTGAGCCGGACCTCGTCCCGGTGGATCTCGAGCCGCCCGGCCTCCATCCGCGAGATGTCGAGCAGGCCGTCGATCAGCCCGGACAGGTGCTGGGCGCTGCGCCTTATCACCCGGATGCCGTTGAGGCGCGGGGCCGGGATCGCGGGATCGGATTCGAGGAGCTGGGCGTAGCCGAGCACGGTGGAGAGCGGCGTGCGCAACTCGTGGCTGATCCCGACCACGTAGCGGCTCTTGGCGAGGTTTGCGGCTTCCGCCCGCTCCTTGGCCTCCTGCAGCTTGGCGTCGGTGAGCTTGTGGGCCGCGATCTCGGCCTCGTAGAGCGCGGTCTGGCGCATGGTCTCCGACTGGGCGACCCGCCGGCTCTCCTGGGCGAGCACGAACAGTCACGCGACCACGCCGAGGATCACCACCAGGATGAAGAACACGCTGGTCAGCGCTGTGCGCAGGACCACGCGATGCTCGGGATGCGCGATGGTGGCGCCGGCATGGACGATCCCCAGGATCAGGGCGATCACCGCGCAGAGGGTCAGCATGACCGCGAGGTAGCGGCCGAGCGGCGCGCCGATCCAGGCCGCCGTCCGGCCCGGCAGGATCCGGCCGAGCGCCTGCTGCGCCTGCGCCTCCAGCCGGCCGTGCGGCTTGCACAGGTCGCCGCAGCGAGCGTCGAGGGAGCAGCACAGGGAGCAGATCGGGGCGTCGTAGGCCGGGCAATGGGCCATGTCCTCGCCCTCGAACGGCAATTCGCAGACCCGGCAGGTGACCTCGCCCACCCCCCAATCCCGCTTGGGAGTCCGGGCGAGATACCAGCGGCCGGCCGTGGCCCAGGCGATCACCGGGGCCGCCGCAAAGGCGGTCGCCAGCGTCAGAAGCGGCGCGAAGGGCTGGAGCGCGTGGCCGAGCAGGCCGGCATAGGCGAGGCCGCCGATGGCGAGCGCCAGCACCATGGCGCCGGTCCCGACCGGGTTGATGGCGTAGAGATGGGCGCGCTTGAACTCGATGCCCGGGGGCGAGAGGCCGAGCGGCTTGTTCACCGCGAGGTCGGCCGCGAGCGCCCCCACCCAGGCCGAGACCACGGAGGCGTAGAGCGGCAGCGTGCTCTCGATGGTCTTGTCGATGCCGAGCTCCATCAGGAGCACCGCGATGGCGACGTTGAACACCAGCCAGACGACCCGCCCCGGATGGCTGTGGGTCAGCCGGGAGAAGAAGTTCGACCACGCGATCGAGCCGGCATAGGCGTTGGTTAGGTTGATCTTGAGCTGAGAGACCAGAACGAACAGCCCCGTCAGCAGCAGGGCCGCGCGGCCGCCCTCCCCGGTCACGTAGCCGAACGCCACCGCGTACATCCGGGTCGGCTCGGCGGCGTGCTCGGGCGGGACGCCGTGCCCGAGCGCGAGGACCGCGAGGCCCGCGCCGAGCAGGATCTTGAGCATGCCGGGCACGATCCAGCCGGCACCGCCCGAGAGCACCGCCAGCCACCAGCGCCAGTCGCGTCGGCCCACCGGCTCGGGCACGAAGCGCAGGAAGTCGACCTGCTCGCCGACCTGGGCCAGCAGGGCCAGCAGCACCCCGGTGGCCAGACCGAACCGGCCGACATCGAAGGCAGCCCCGCCACCGTCGAGCCCCGGGAAATCCGTGAGCGCCTGCAGGGGCGCCGCGCCTTGCGCCGCCACGAAGGCCAGCGGCAGCAGGCTCAAGCCGATCCAGAGCGGCTGCGTCCAGATCTGGAACCGGCTGATCAGCCGGATCCCGTAGACCACCAGCGGGATCACCGCGGCGGCGCAGACGAGGTATCCGATGCCGAGCGGCAGCCCGAAGCAGAGCTGCAGCGCCAGCGCCATGATCGCCGCCTCGATGGCGAAGAACAGGAACGTGAAGCTCGCGTAGATCAGCGATGTGACCGTGGAGCCGAGATAGCCGAACCCGGCGCCCCGGGTCAGCAGGTCCATGTCGAGCCCGTAACGGGCCGCATAGACGGTGATCGGCGCCGCGGAGGCGAAGATGATCAGGCCTACGACCAGCACCGCGGCCAGCGTGTTGGGGAACCCCGCCGTCAGAGCCAGGGTCCCGCCGATCGCCTCCAGCGCCAGGAACGAGACCGATCCGAGCGCCGTCTGCGCCACCTGGAAGCCGGACCAGCGCCGGGCCTTCTTGGCGGTGAACCGGAGGGCGTAATCCTCCAGGGTCTCGTCGGCGACGAAGCGGTTGTAGTCCCGGCGGATCGGGATGATGCGCTGCGGCCCGCTCATCGCGGCCCTGTCCGGCACATGGGGCTGCGGCCGCGCACGCGCGCGCGCAAAGAACCCGGCGCCGGGGCGCCGCCCACGCTCTCCGCCTTCGCTCCCAACGATCCCTCAGACTTCTGCGCCGCGATGGTGCGCTCGATGCAAGAGAACGGCCATACGCAAAACATCGTATAGGCCGCACCGTGACCGAAGACCTAGCCTGGACTGGTCGATCCGGGGCGCCACGCGAGGCCCGGACGCGAACCAGGGCAGGCACGATGGCTGACGACACCGAGACCGGCGCGAAGAACGGCTTGCACTCCCCGCTGCGGCGCAGGCTGCTCATGGGACTGGCCGGCGCACCGGCCCTCGCCCTCATGCCGCGCGGCGCCTGGGCCGCGGCCCCGACCGCGGCGGTCAACACCACCGGGCTCGCGGTGACCGACACCGAGGTGACGGTCGGCATCCTGCACTCGGTCACCGGCACGATGGCGATCTCCGAGACGGGCGCCCAGGAGGCCGAGAAACTCGCCATTGCCCAGATCAACGAGGCCGGCGGCGTGCTCGGCCGCAAGATCAAGATTATCCAGGAGGACGGCGCCTCCGACTGGCCGACGTTTGCCGAGAAGGCCAAGAAGCTCCTGGTCAACGACCATTGCGCCGCCGTGATGGGCTGCTGGACCTCGGCCTCGCGCAAGGCGGTCCTGCCGGTGTTCGAGCAGTATAACGGCCTCCTGTATTACCCGACCTTCTACGAGGGCCTGGAGCAGTCCAAGAACGTGTTCTACACCGGCCAGGAGGCCACGCAGCAGATCCTCGCCGGGCTCGATTGGGTCCACAAGGAGAAGGGCGGCGACAGCTTCTACTTCATCGGCTCCGACTACATCTGGCCGCGCACCTCGAACAAGATCGCCCGCAAGCACGTCGAGAACGTGCTCAAGGGCAAGGTGGTCGGCGAGGAGTACTTCCCTCTGGGCCACACCCAGTTCAACTCGGTGATCAACAAGATCAAGCTGACCAAGCCGAAAGTGATCTTCACCGACGTGGTCGGCGGCTCGAACGTGGCGTTCTACAAGCAGCTCAAGGCAGCGGGCATCGACCTGTCCAAGCAGGTGCTGATGACGATCTCGGTCACCGAGGACGAGATCGACGGCATCGGTGGCGAGAACATCGCCGGCGCCTACGCGTGCATGAAGTACTTCCAGTCGATCGAAAACGAGAACAACAAGGCCTTCGTCGCAGCGTTCAAGAAGATGTGGGGCGAGAAGACCGTGATCGGCGACGTCACGCAGGCGGCCTATCTCGGCCCGTTCCTGTGGAAGATGGCCTGCGAGAAGGCCGGCTCCTTCGACGTCGACAAGGTGGTCGCCGCCTCCCCCGGCCTGGAGTTCAAGGGCGCGCCGGAAGGCTACGTCAAGATCGACGAGAACCACCACCTCTGGTCGAAGACCCGGGTCGGCAAGGCCAAGCCCGACGGCCAGTTCGAGATCGTCTACACCAGCCCCGAGCTGATCAAGCCGGATCCGTTCCCGAAGGGCTACCAGTAGTCTCCAACTCTCCCCTCCCCCCTCTGCGGGGGAGGGTGGCCCCCGCAAGGGGGTCGGGAGAGGGGCAGCGCGACGGTGCAGGATTTCACCTCCGCCGCGCCCTCTCCGGATACGTCGCTCCCCTCTCCCGACCCGCTTCGCGGGCCACCCTCCCCCGCAGAGGGGGGAGGGAGAGCGTCGCCGACCATTACCACACCAGCCAGATCGCGGGAGACACGAGAAAATGTTGGGCGAGTATTCCCTCGGGGACCTCGGCGCGATCTTCGCCATGCAGGGCTTCGCCGGCCTGATCCTGTTCTCGGTCTACCTGCTGATGGCGCTGGGTCTGGCGATCATCTTCGGTCAGATGGGCGTGATCAATATGGCCCACGGGGAATTCATGATCCTCGGGGCCTACGTCACCTATCTCTGCTCGGCCTTCTGCCAGAGCTACCTGCCGGCTTTGTTCCCGGTCTACTTCTTCGTCGCGATGGGGCTGGCGTTCCTCGCCTCCGGGGCGCTCGGCATGCTGGTGGAGTGGAGCCTGATCCGGTTCCTCTACAAGCGCCCGCTCGACACGCTGCTCGCCACCTGGGGCCTGTCGCTGATCCTGCAGCAGGCCTACCGGTCGATCTTCGGCGCCCGCGAGGTCGGCGTCGAGCTGCCGTCCTGGCTGATCGGCTCGGTGCAGGTCACCGACACGATCGAGATCCCGGTCAACGGCCTGTTCGTGATGGCGGTGACCATCCTGATCACGGTGAGCGTGGCGCTGCTGATCTACCGCTCGCGCTTCGGCCAGCAGGTCCGGGCCGTGATGGCCAACCGTGCCATGGCGGGCGCCGTGGGCATCGATACCGAGAAGGTCGACCGCTACACGTTCGGCCTCGGCTGCGGCATCGCGGGCGTCGCCGGCTCGGCCTTCACGATGATCGGCTCGACCGGACCGACCTCGGGACAGCTCTACATCGTCGACACCTTCCTGATCGTCGTGTTCGGCGGCGCCGCGAGCCTGCTCGGCACCATCGCGTCGGCCTTCTCGATCTCGCAAACGCAATCGATCCTGGAATTCTTCCTCTCCGGCTCGATGGCCAAGGTGATCACCCTGCTCGCGGTGGTCGGCATCCTGATGTTGCGGCCGCAGGGCCTCTTCACCCTCAAGGTCCGGCGCTGAGGATTGTTCGAGATGACGAATCCGGTCCAGACCCTGACCAAGTCGGTCACCGTCAACGACAACCCGTTCATGAAGCCGGTGGAGTGGCTGAGCTTGGCTCTGCTCGCCGGGGTGATCCTGGTGGTCCTGCCGCTGGCCCTCGACGGGTTCCGCCTCAACCTCGTCGGCAAGTACCTCACCTACGCCTTCGTGGCCCTCGGGCTGGTGATCTGCTGGGGCTATGCCGGTATCTTGTCCTTAGGCCAGGGCGTCTTCTTTGGCTTGGGCGGGTACTGCATGGCGATGTACCTGAAGCTGGAAGCATCAAGCGTCGCGAATACGAAAATCCAATCGACGCCGGGTATCCCGGACTTCATGGACTGGAACCAGATCACCGCCCTCCCCTGGTTCTGGCAGCCGTTCAAAAGCCTGCCGCTGACCGTGATCCTGGTGGTGGCGGTCCCGGTCCTGTTCGCGCTGGTCATCTCCTACGCGATGTTCAAGCGCCGGGTCGGCGGCACCTACTTCGCGATCATCACCCAGGCCATCGCCGCGATCCTGACGATCCTGATCGTCGGCCAGCAGGGCTACACCGGCGGCATCAACGGCATCACCGACCTGCGCACCCTTCATGGCTGGGACATCCGCACCGACCACGCCAAGGTGATCCTGTACTTCGTCAACGGCGGCCTGCTGCTCGCCTGCATCCTGGCGGCGCAGTACGTGAAGAAATCGAAGCTCGGCCGCATCCTGGTCGCCATGCGCGACAAGGAGGACCGGGTCCGGTTCTCCGGATACTCGGTGGCGGGCTTCAAGGTCTTCGCCTTCTGCCTGGCGGCCGGCTTCGCGGCGATCGGCGGGGCGATGTTCACCCTGCAGGTCGGGTTCATGTCGCCGTCCTTCGTCGGCATCGTGCCGTCGATCGAGATGGTGATCTACGCCGCGGTCGGCGGGCGCCTGTCCCTGTTCGGCGCGGTCTGGGGCACGCTGCTGGTGAACTGGGCCAAGACCAGCTTCTCCGAGAGCTTCCCCGACCTCTGGCTGTTCGGTCTCGGCGCCCTGTTCATCGCAGTGGTGCTCGCCTTCCCGAACGGTCTGGCCGGCATCTGGCGCGAGCAGATCGAGCCCCGCCTGACCCGGAGGGTGAAGGGCCTGCGCCCGCCCGAGACCACCATCGTCCCGCCCCACGGCGCTCCGGCCGAGTGAGGATGTCATGAACGCCGCGATCCTCTCCTCCCCCGTGGTCGGCGCCGAGGCGGCGCCGCCCGAATACCTCCTCGCCGTCGAGGCGCTGACCGTCTCGTTCGACGGCTTCAAGGCGGTCAACGACGTGTCGTTCTACGTCGACCCGGACGAGATCCGGGTGATCATCGGCCCGAACGGCGCCGGCAAGACCACGGTGCTCGACCTGATCTGCGGGCGCACCCGGGCCAGCGCCGGATCGATCAAGTACAAGGGTCAGGAGCTGACCAAGCTCACCGAGAGCGCGATCGTACAGGCCGGAGTCGGCCGCAAGTTCCAGACGCCGTCGATCTACGACGACCTGACGGTGTTCGAGAACCTGGAGATCTCGTTTCCCCGCGGGCGCACGGTGTTCGGCGCCCTCACCTTCAAGCGGGACGCCGAGGTCCGCGACCGGATCCACGAGATCGCCGAGACGATCTTCCTGAAGGACCAGCTCAAGGAGCGGGCCGAGTTCCTGAGCCACGGCCAGAAGCAGTGGCTCGAGATCGGCATGCTGCTGATCCAGGACCCGGAACTGCTGATGCTCGACGAGCCGGTGGCCGGGATGAGCGTCGGCGAGCGGATCAAGACCGCCGAGCTGCTCAACCAGATCATCAAGGGCCGCTCGGTCCTGGTGATCGAGCACGACATGAAGTTCGTCGAGGACATCGCCCACCGGGTGACCGTGCTGCACCAGGGCAAGGTGCTGTCCGAAGGCTCGATGGAGCGGGTCAAGAACGACCCGAAGGTCATCGAAGTGTATCTGGGACATTGACGATGGGCTCGCTCCAGACCGCACACCCGCCCCTGGTCAAGGCGCCTCCGCACGTCGCGATTCCCGATGTGGCCCCGGCCCTCGACGTCCACGACCTTCACGCCGCCTACGGCCAGAGCGAGGTCCTGCACGGGCTGAGCTTCTCGGTGGCGCCGGGCGAGATCGTCGCCGTGATGGGCCGCAACGGCATGGGCAAGACCACCCTGATGAAGACCCTGATGGGTCTCGTGCCGGTGAAATCCGGATCGATCCGAGTCGGCGAAACGGATGTCGTCGCACTCAAGAGCCACGCCCGGGTTGCCCAGGGCCTCGCCTACGTGCCGCAGGGCCGGATGATCTTCTCGACCATGACGGTCCAGGAGAACATCGAGACCGGCCTGACGGTGACGGGCACCCGCAAGGTGCCGCAGGATCTCTACGACATGTTCCCGGTGCTGCTCGAAATGAAGGGCCGGCGCGGCGGCAACCTGTCGGGCGGCCAGCAGCAGCAGCTCGCCATCGCCCGCGCGCTCGCCAGCCGGCCGAAGGTTCTGCTCCTGGACGAACCCACGGAGGGCATCCAGCCCTCGATCATCCGCGAGATGGGCCGGACCCTGAAGAAGATCCGCGACGACCGCGGCCTCTCCATCGTGGTCTCCGAGCAGGTGCTGAGCTTCGCCCTCGATGTCGCCGACCGGGTCATCGTCATGGAGAACGGCGCCATCGTGCACGAAGCACCGCGGGCCGGCATCGACGAGGCGCAGGTCGCCCGGTTCCTGTCGGTGTGAGGCACTTTCCCCTCCCCCGGGGGAGGGGTCAGGGGTGGGGGCGATGCCGGATGAAACGCAACGGTACGGCCTGAACCACCCCCACCTCCTTCCCTCCGCGCGGGGGAGAAGAGCGCGTCGAGCGGGGAAGCTCGGCCGCGGCCGGCAAAGCAATTCGGCACTCGAGATCGCAACAGGGAGTCGCAAAAAATGCCCGAGACGCTGATCAAGGTCGATCTCACGCAATCGGCCTATGACAACGACATGGTGCACAATCGGTGGCACCCCGACATCCCGATGGTCGCCACGGTCAAGCCGGGCGACGACTTCATCGTCGAGACCTACGATTGGACCGGCGGCTTCATCAAGAACAACGATTCCGCCGACGACGTGCGCGACATCGACCTGTCGATCGTCCACTTCCTGTCCGGCCCGATCGGCGTCGAGGGCGCCGAGCCGGGCGACCTGCTGGTGGTGGACCTGCTCGACATCGGCGCCAAGCCCGAGAGCCAGTGGGGCTTCAACGGGTTCTTCTCCAAGAAGAACGGCGGCGGCTTCCTGGACGAGCACTTCCCCCAGGCGCAGAAGTCGATCTGGGACTTCGAGGGCCTGTTCACCAAGTCCCGCCACGTGCCGGGCGTTCGCTTCCCCGGGCTGATCCATCCCGGGCTGATCGGCTGCCTACCCGATCCGAAGATGCTGGAGACCTGGAACACCCGGGAGAAGGCGCTCTACGACACCAACCCGGAGCGCGTGCCGGCGCTCGCCACCCTGCCCTTCGGCCCGACCGCCCATATGGGCCGGCTGAAGGGCGAGGCGAAGGACGCGGCCGCCGCCACGGGCGCCCGTACGGTCCCGCCCCGGGAGCACGGTGGCAATTGCGACATCAAGGATCTCTCGCGCGGCTCTAAGATCTACTTCCCGGTCTACGTGCCGGGCGCCGGCCTCTCGATGGGCGACCTGCATTTCAGCCAGGGCGACGGCGAGATCACCTTCTGCGGCGCCATCGAGATGGCCGGCTGGGTGCATCTCAAGGTCGAGCTGATCAAGGACGGCATGGCCAAGTACGGGATCCGGAACCCGATCTTCAAGCCGTCGCCGATCACGCCGAAATACGACGACCACCTGATCTTCGAGGGCATCTCCGTCGACGAGCACGGCGGCCAGCATTATTTGGATGTTCACATCGCCTATCGCCAGGCCTGCCTCAACGCGATCGAGTACCTCAAGAAGTTCGGCTACTCGGGCGCACAGGCCTACTCGATCCTCGGCACGGCACCGGTCCAGGGGCACATCTCCGGGGTCGTCGATATCCCGAACGCCTGCGCGACCCTGTGGATTCCGACCAAGATCTTCGAGTTCGACATCAATCCCGGTGCCGACGGGCCGACGAAGTTCCTCGACGGCTCGATCCAGATGCCGCTCTCGCCGGATCTCTGATCATGCCGGTCTACGAATACGCCTGCGCGGCCTGCGGGCCGTTCACCGCCATGCGGCCGATGGCGGAGTTCAAGGATCCGCACGCCTGCCCGGATTGCGGGGAAGCCTGCGGCCGGGCCTTCCTCACCGCGCCGCGGATCTCCGGCATGGATGCGGGGCTCAAGGCGGCCCACGCCACCAACGAGCGCAGCCGCCACGCGCCGCGGCGCTCGTCGGGCCACGGCGCCGGCTGCGGCTGCTGCACTCCGAAGAAGACGGCCTCGGCCCGCGCCGCGGCCAAGAGTTTTCCGTCCGCGCGCCCCTGGATGATCAGCCACTGAACCACCGACGACCCTCCCCCCCCTGTGCGGGGGAGGGAAACGGCGCACCTCGCCGCAACCATCATCGGAGGAACCCACGCCATGATGCACGGAGACATCTCGTCCAGCCAAGACAGCGTCGGCGTCGCCGTCGTGAACTACAAGATGCCCCGCCTTCATACCCGCGCCGAGGTGCTGGAGAACGCGAAGGCGATCGGCAAGATGATCGTCGGCATGAAGACCGGCCTGCCCGGGCTCGACCTCGTGATCTTCCCCGAATACTCGACCCACGGCATCATGTACGACGCCGCCGAGATGTACGAGACCGCCTCGTCCGTACCGGGGGCCGAGACCGAGGTGTTCGCCGCCGCCTGCCGGGAAGCCAAGGTCTGGGGCGTGTTTTCGCTGACCGGCGAGCGCCACGAGGAACACCCGAACAAGGCCCCCTACAACACCCTGATCCTGATGAACGACCAGGGCGAGATCGTCCAGAAATACCGCAAGATCATGCCGTGGACGCCGATCGAGGGCTGGTATCCCGGCGACCGCACCTACGTCTCGGACGGGCCGAAGGGCCTCAAGATCAGCCTGATCATCTGCGACGACGGCAATTATCCCGAGATCTGGCGCGACTGCGCCATGCGGGGCGCCGAGCTGATCATCCGCTGCCAGGGCTACATGTACCCGGCGAAGGAGCAGCAGATCCTGATGTCGAAGGCGATGGCATTCGCCAACAACACCTACGTTGCGGTAGCCAATGCCGCCGGCTTCAACGGCGTCTACAGCTATTTCGGCCACTCGGCGGTCATCGGCTTCGACGGCCGCACGCTCGGCGAGTGCGGCGAGGAGGAAATGGGCATCCAGTACGCCGCCCTGTCGAAGTTCCTGATCCGGGACTCTCGCGCCCACGGCCAATCCGAGAACCACCTCTTCAAGCTGCTGCACCGCGGCTACACCGGCATGATCAACTCCAAGGAGAACCGGCACGGCCTGTCGGAATGCCCCTACGAATTCTACCGGCGCTGGATCGAGGATCCCGACGGAACCCGCGACGCCGTTCGGGCCATTACCCGACACTCTGTCGGCACCGAGGAATGCCCGATCGCGGGCATCCCGTTCGTCGGCAAGGGCGAGGGCGCACCCGACCCGGCGCGCTGAGACCACAGGAACGGATCACAGGCCCCCATGGATACCACGCCCCTCGGCCCGACCGCGTTCCGCAGCCCCGCGGTGCTGCTGTCGGGCCCGGTCGACTACGACATGTACAAGGATTTCCGCCGTCAGTTCGCCGAGGCCGGCGACCGGCAGATCGTGGTTGTCGAGCTCTCCACCCTCGGCGGTGACCCGGAGGTCGCCCGGATGATGGGCGAGGACATCCGCTACCACACCGAGATGAGCCCGGACCGGCGCTTCGTCTTCCTCGGCAAGGCCGCGATCTACTCGGCCGGCACGACCGTCATGAGCTTCTTCGCCCGGCCCAACCGCTACCTCACCCGGGGCACGCGGCTGATGATTCACGAGCGCAAGATGAACAAGCAGCTCCAGGTCCAGGGCCCGCTCACCACCTGCGTCGCCTCCGTGAAGGCGACGCTCCACGAGATCGAGTGCTCGATCGTGATCCAGAACGAGGGCTTCTCCAATCTCATCCGGGGCTCGGACGTGAGCCTCGACGAGGTGCTGGAGAAGGCGCCGGCCAATTGGTACCTCGAGGCGGACGAGGCGCGGTCGCGGGGGCTGATCGAGGCGGTAATCTGAGGGGCCCGACGCTGTCCTCACGTTGAGGCAGCGACGCTATCTTGGGCCGCGGAGACGGACGATGCGCTCTCTGTGCGCCCGTAACAGCCCGCACCGTCATCGAGAGCAGAGCGAAGCATCCTGTTGACACGCCGGGTTCGAGGACGATGCGCTACCCTAGGTTACTTCGCTGAGGTGGCAATGACGGTGCAGCCTTAAAACCGCGTCTCTTCGGAACTGAACCGGAGAGCAAGGGTCTCAACGAAAAGGCGTGTCCGCAGAGGTGTACCTACGGTTCCGAGCCAGACCGCCTGCATTGGAACGGGCGGCGGGCCGAAGTCAGCCAGCACCACGCATAGGCGGCCCTGATCGAGATCCTCCTGAATCTGCCAGAGAGGAGCCAAGCCGAGGCCTGCCCCTGCGGCCACTGCTGCATTAGCTGATGCGGCGTCGTTGCACCGGAAGACGCCGTTAACCCGAACGCGCTCGACTGCGCCGCTGATCGTCAGAGGCCAGGAATCTCCCTCCGGTCCGAAGGTGCGCACCACACAATCGTGCCCGACAAGATCTTCGGGTGTCTGCGGTTGCCCACGACGGGCTAGATAGGCTGGCGATGCAACGACGACCCGTCGAAGCTGCGCCAAGGGCCGCATCTTCAGGTGCGGCGCCCCGGGATCGCCAATCCGGATTGCTAGATCAAGTCTTTCTTCGACGAGGTCGGCGATCGCGTCCGACAAGACGAGATCGATTTCGACATGCGGATGGCGCGCCAAGAACGAAGCCGCGACCGGGACTACGTGCTTCGGAGCGAATAAGACCGAAGCGCCTACCCGCAACGTGCCAGCGACCCGGGAACTCTCGCGCCCGACCTCCGCACGGGCGAGTTCGATCTCGATCAGCGCAGTCTTCACCCGGGCGTGGAAGGCGACACCGGCGGGTGTCGGCTGGAGCCGGCGCGTCGTACGCCGGATCAGTTCGACCCCGAACTCCCGTTCCAGAGTCGAGAGGGCGCGGCTGATCGATTGCAGCGAGACATCGAGATGGCGGGCAGCCGCGGTCAGGCTGCCGCGATCGACGATCTCGACGAAGGCACGGTAGCGATCAAGGCTCGCCATCATTCTCACGCTACACACAACAAACTCTCGCCGGTCACGACGATTGTGGGCTCATGGGCGGAAAATTAGCGTCCTGAATGTGCCGCCACAACAACCATGGACATCTCTCATGCCCCCATCAGTGTCTGCCAACGAGATTGACTACCCCGAATCTGGAAGGATGTCGCGAGGATTGACCCTCGTCTTCGCAGTCGCTTCCGGCGTGATCGTTTTGAGCCTCTACGCGTCGCAGCCTCTAGCAGGCATTATCGGTCCGTCCCTCGGCCTTGGGGTGAGTGAGACGGGGCTCGTCACGACGATCACGTTGCTCGGCTATGCAGGCGGGCTGTTTCTTCTCGTGCCACTGACAGACTTAGTTGAGAATCGTGCATTGATCACACGGACGCTCGGCGCGGGTGCAATCGCGTTGGCTTGTGCTGCCGTAGCACCGTCGGCATCCCTCTTCCTTGTGGCGTCGTTCCTCATCGGCGTGACTGCCAGCGCGATCCAAATGCTCGTACCCACGGCGGCCGCCATCGCGCCGATATCAGAGCGCGGACGAATCGTCGGAAACGTGATGAGCGGCTTGATGCTCGGGATCCTGCTGTCACGCCCGGCCGCCAGCCTCGTAGCCGAATATGCCGGCTGGCGCTGGTTCTACGGCATCCTGGCCTGGCTTGTCGCTCTACTGACGATCGTCCTCGCCCGGGTCGTGCCCGAGCGGCGTCCGTCACAGCCTACATCCTACCGACGCCTGATCGGCTCGCTACTCGCCCTGCTTAAAAGTGAGTCCGTACTTCGGCGTCGCGCCGCCTCCCAGGGCCTGTGCATGGGCGCATTCGGCGTGTTCTGGACCTCCGTGGCGCTGCGCTTGGCCGAGGCGCCATTTGATCTGAACCAGACCGGCATCGCCGTCTTTGCACTGGCCGGGGCAGCCGGAGCCGTGATTGCCCCTGTCGCCGGCCGTGCCGGCGACAGGGGCCTAACGCGCCCCGCCACAATCCTAGCGCATCTCGCCATTCTCGGCGCCATGGCGCTGGCAGCCTGCGGCGGCTTGGCGGCGCCAGATATCATGCCGGCCCCTCTCGCCCTCGGGGCAATGGTGGTGGCGGCCGTGACGCTCGATCTCGGCGTCATCGGCGATCAGACGCTCGGCCGACGAGCGATCAACATGCTGCAGCCGGACGCCCGCGGGCGTCTAAACGGACTGTTCACCGGCCTATTCTTCATCGGGGCGGCTTTGGGATCCAGTCTTTCCGGACTCGCTTGGATCCAGGCTGGCTGGGTCGGTGTTTGCGCGGTCGGCGCCCTCTTCGGCACTGCCGCCCTCGTTTTATCGCTCACCGATCGGAATGCATCGACATAAAACAGGCTCAGCTCGGCGCCTTTCGATACCGTCGCTCGACCTGTCTCTACCCCTCAGGATAATCCGCCCCCAAGCTCGTCTCGCGCCACGCCTCGATCTCCGCGATCCGCTGCTTCAGCCGGGTCGTGACCGCCTCGTAACCCCAGGCGCCTAGGACGAGGTGGCGCGGCGGGTTGTCGATTTCGGTCACCCGAATCATCGCCTCACCGGCCCGGACCGGATCGCCGGCCTGGGTGCCGCTCTTCTCCGAAGTGGCCTTCAAGCGGGCGCCTGCGGTCTCGGCGTAGTCCGGGATTGTGTTGGGGGTCTGGATCAGGGAGCGCCCGGCCCAGTCGGTGCGGAACGGGCCCGGCTCGATGCAAGTGACCCGGATGCCGAGCGGGCCGGCCTCCGCGCTGAGCGCGTCGGAGAACCCCTCCACGGCGTGCTTGGTGGCGGCGTAATAGCCCGAGGCCGGGAAGCCGACAAAGCCCGCAACCGAAGTCACGTTGAGCACGTGGCCGGAGCGCTGCGCCCGCATCACCGGTAGCACCGCCCGGGTCAGGGCGAACAGGCCGAACACGTTGGCGTCGAACTGGGCTCGGATCTTGTCCTCCTCGCCCTCCTCGACCGAGGATTGGTAGCCGTAGCCGGCGTTGTTGACCAAGACGTCGATCCGCCCGAACGTTTGGGTCGTCTCCGCGACCGCCTGGGTGATCTGCGCCGGATCGGTGACGTCCAGGGAAAGCGCCAGGACCCGGTCCGCCGCGCCCTCCGCGAGGTCGGCGACTTTGGCCCTGTCGCGGGCCGTCACCACCGCCGGCCAGCCCCGTGCGATGACCAGCTTGGCGAGTTCCCGGCCGAAGCCGGTGGAACAGCCGGTGATGAACCAGACCGGTTGGGTGTTCGGCATGCTGGTGTGTCCCGTTCTGATCAGGGCGTCGCCGCCGGCTCGGTCAGGGTGTCGATCGACAGCAGGTAGGCAATCAGTGTGTCCTGCTCCTGCCGCGAGACGCCGGAGCCGACATCGGCCCAATACGCGTGTCCTTCGCCGGTAACGCGTGCGATGCGCGCCGTATCCGAGGATTTGTTCGCGGCTATCACCTGAGCCCGCAAATCACGGTCGATCAGAGCACGAAGACTATTCGAAGGATCGGGAGCGATGCCGCGGTACACCGTGCCCGGAACGCCAAGCTGCGTCGCCGGATCGGGGCCGACGGCGATCCCGGAATCGTGCAGGTAAGGCGCCGTCCAGGCCAGGCCGACGAGGTTGGGAACCTTGTAGCCGCCTTCGGTTCCCCCCTGACCCCAGGCGAGCTGGACTTGGGCGAGCTTTTCGCCGGCGAGCGGCACCGGAACGATCACCGGATCGGCCGGCAGCGGGAACGGCGTGTCGGTGGCGAACAGGCTGGGAGGCGAGAGCCGCGCCTCCATCTTGGCCCCGGCCCTGGCCCGGGTCGGTTCGGTGCCGATCTCCGCAATCGGGATGACGCGGTGGTTGGTCAGCGCCGGGCCCGAATGGCAGGCGCCGCAGCCGGCCTGGTCGAACACGGCGCGCCCGGCCTTTACGGCGGCGGGATCCTGCTGTGCGGCCGGCGGGCGCAGCAGGTTCTGGAACGCCGACATGGCGTTGTTGGCGTGGTTGACCGGCTCACCCGGCACCGAGGTGAACAGGCCGTTGTCCGTGACGTAGTTGGTCGCCGGATAAGTCGGCAGCACCGCGTAGCTGTTGAGCCCGGGCGAGGCCGGCGTCGGGTCGACGCTGCGCAGCACCTCCGAAGGCTTGCGTGATTCGCCGGCCGTGTACCGGAAGGACGCGGTGGCCGCGCCGCGCAGGACGATGCCGAGGTAGGTTTCCGCATCCATGCCGAACAGCCACGGCGCGGCTGCGGCAAGCTGGGTCGTATCGGAGTTGGCCGCGTGAACGTTGTTGTTCAGCGAGGACAGCCCGCCGAAGGGACCGACGGCTTCCCGTCCGCTCCAGCTGTAGGGCTCGCCGTAGGCCGAGAAGCTCGACGGGATCGAGGTCGGGTTGGTCACCCGGTCGGCCGAGGAATCGAAGCTGCCCGGCGGCCAGCTCGCGACCTGAACCTTGGTGGCGGCCTCGACGGCCTCGGCATCCGGCAGGGCCGGGCCGGCTCCGGCCGAGCCCGCCTGCGGGGGATCGGCCTGGTTCACGCTGGCATGCATGAAGTAGGCGGACGAGTTCTTGGCCAGCGCCATCAGCAGCCCGGCATTGAGGTCGGTGTTGGGCGCCCCCTCGACGACCTTGCCGGTGCCGGGATCGACCGCGGCATGGCAGAGCGCGCAGGTGATGCCCATGCGCAGATGGCCCTGGTCCGAGAAGGTCTTGATCCCGATGATGAACGCGCCGCCCTTCGGCACGTCGAGCCCGGTCGGGACCAGCTCGCCCTTGCGGTAGGTGCGGTCGCCGACGCGCATGTCTCGCGCCATGGCGACCTGCAGGTTCGTGGTGCCCTGCCCGCGGAGCTTGGCCACCGCCAGGGCAACCGCGGTGGGCGTCAGGCCGCCGTCAAGCATGCCCATCACGTCGGTGAGGAAGACCTCGTTGCCGAACGTATCCTGGTAGAACGCCTGCCGCCCGCGCTCGACCATGGCGGGATCGATCGCCACGGCGCCGTTGCTGGCCGAGAGTTCCTTCCGGCCGGCCTCGGTGCCGTTGAGGCGGTCCGCCTCCGCACGCGAGACCCGGCGTCCGAGGACGTCGAAGGCGGTCTGGATCGGATAGCGATCGGGGTTGAGCAGGTCGGCCCTGTCGGGCATCGGCGCGTAGCTGAAGCGCCCGAAACTGATCGTGACACCGGCCGCGACAGTCGCGAGCCCGGCGGTGAGGAGGATACGGCGAGGCCAACCCATGAACGGTCTTCGATATCCGTGGCCGATCCGCCCCGCGGGTGTGCGGGATCGGCGGCCGGCGATCAACGGGCGTCCTCAGCCGAGGTTCACCCAGGCGGGCGCGCCCGGGTGTCACGTTCTCGCCAGCGGGGCCGGCGCCAGTTCCCCCCATCGGCCGGATCCGCGGCGTCGCGATCAGCCCCGGTCGACGCTCTCCACAGGCGGCGGCCGGAAGTACGCGCCCGGCGGACGCCCGAAGGAGCGTCGGAATACGGCCCCGAAGGCGCTCGGACTGTCGTAGCCGCAATCCAGCGCGACCGAGAGGATGGCCCGGCCCTCCGCCAGCAGCGGCAGGGCGTCGAGCATCCGGGCTTGCTGGCACCAGTGGTGGATTATTCGGAGCATGCGCTCCGGCGTGGTTCGGATGCGCAGGCGGCGGCCTATCTCGAATGCACCCTCGCGGACGGCAGCCCGGTGTTCGGCGTGGCGATCGACAGCGACGTGGCGACCGCGACCGTGAAAGCCGTGTTGAGTGCGGCGAGTGCGGCCGCATCGCCCGGCCGATAAGGCTGCGCCGTCGCGGCGCGCATCTCAAGCCGGGTTCGAGGCGGGACATACCAGTCCAACCGACTCGCCAGGAGCCCAAAAGCATCACCCCATCAGGGTGGGCAATGCGGTCACACAATTTTTCTGACCCTACGCCAAAGACTTTTTCAGCAGCACGTCCGGGTCATTATGCGTTAGCATGACGTCACGGGCTTGTTTTTACTGCAATGCCGCAAATCTTTGATGCGGCGCAACAGTGCTGACGGTCAGAAATTTGGTCGACAATGCGCTGAACCCTGCGGGCTCTGCGTCGCCGGCCGCTAACAGACTCGGAGACGGACGGCGCACACGCCGTCCGGACATCCGGGCCGGAGGGAGGATCGTGGGCTTCATGAAGAAGAACAAGGTCATCACGGCGGACGAGGCGATCGCGCTGATCCGCGCGAACGACGTCGTGACCACCACGGGCTTCGTCCAGAGCTGCATCCCGGAGGCGCTGCACGCGGCGCTGGAGAAGCGCTTCGTCGAGACCGGCTCGCCGCGCGGCCTGACCCTGATCATGACCGCCGGAGCGGGCGACAGCAAAGGCCTCGGCACCGGACGCCTGCATCATGACGGCCTGCTCGCGCGGGTCATCGCCGCCAATTTCGGCCGGATGCCGAAGGTCGCGCAGGCTGCGCAGAACAACCTGATCCGCGGCTATAACCTGCCCCAGGGGGTAATCTCGCAGCTCTACCGGGCCTGCGCCGCGGGCCAGCCCGGCCTGTTCTCGAAGGTCGGCCTGCAGACCTACGTCGATCCGCGCCACGGCGGCGCGAAGGTCAACACGCTGACCACGGAGGACATCGTCAAGCTGGTCGAGGTCGATGGCGAGGAGTGGCTGTTCTACACCGCCACCAAGATCGACGTGGCCTTCATCCGCGCCACCTCGGCCGATCCGTCGGGCAACCTCTCCTACGAGAAGGAGGCGTTGACGCTGGATTGCCTGGCCCAGGCCATGGCGGCGCGCAACAACGGCGGCATCGTCATCGCCCAGGTCGAGCGGATCGTCGAGGACGGCTACCTGCTACCCAAGGACGTGCGCGTGCCCGGCATCCTGGTCGACTGCGTCGTGGTGGCCGAGCCCGAGATGCACCGCATGAACTACGGCGTCATGCACGACGCCGCGCTCGCCGGCGAGATCCGCGTGCCCGTCACCGGCATCAAGCGGATGCCGCTCAACGAGCGCAAGATCATCGCCCGCCGGGCCGCCTTCGAGCTGCCGCCGAACGGCGTGGTCAATCTCGGGGTCGGCGCGCCGGAGGGCATCTCGTCGGTGGCCAACGAGGAGAAGATCACCCCCTACATCACCCTCACCACCGAGGCCGGGGCGGTCGGCGGCGTGCTGGCCTCAGGCTCCAGCTTCGGGGCTGCCACCAACGCCGACTGCATCATCGACCAGAACCAGATGTTCGACTTCTATGACGGCGGCGGCCTCGACATGACCTGCCTGGGCATGGCCGAGTGCGACGAGGCCGGCAACGTCAACACGTCGAAGTTCGGCGGCAAGCTCAACGGCTGCGGCGGCTTCATCAACATCTCGCAGAACGCCCGCACCGTGGTGTTCGCCGGCACCTTCACGGCGGGCGGGCTGGAGATCGCCGTGGACGACGGCGTCGTGCAGATCGTCAGCGAGGGCCGGGCGCGCAAGTTCGTCACCCGGGTCCAGCAGAACACCTTCTCGGGCCCCTACGCGGTGGAACGCTCGCAGCCGGTCCTCTACGTCACCGAGCGCTGCGTGTTCCAGCTGACCGCCGACGGCCTGGAGCTGATCGAGGTCGCGCCCGGCATCGACATCGAGCGCGACATCCTCGCCCACATGGATTTCAAGCCGGTGGTGCGCAATCCTGTGCTCATGGACCCGCGCATCTTCCGCGACGAACCGATGGAACTGCTCTCCGATCTGCTCAACCTCGATCTGTCCTCGCGCATCAGCTACGACGGCGAGCGCAACATCCTCTTCATCAACCTGGAAGGCTGGTACTGCCGGGTGAAGAGCGACATGGACGAGTTGCGCATGAGCATCGTCGGGGCCTGCCGCAAGGCCGGCCAGCGGGTCAACGCCGTGATCAACCACGACGGTTTCCGGCTCAACGAGAACCTGATCGACGACTATGCCGGGATGATCCAGTATCTCCAGGCGAACTACTACGCGACCACGACGCGCTACGTCACCAGCGCGTTCTTGCGCCTGAAAATGGAGGAGGCGCTGACCCGACGCGGCGTCGCCCCCCACGTGTTCGAGCGCAAGGAAGAGGCCCAGGCCTTCCTGGGCACCACCGACTCGAAGGCGCGCAAGCGGATCTCACCGGCGGTCGCCTCGGCCGCGTAGACGGATTAGTACCCTCGCCCCGCATCGACGCCCTGCGGCGGATGACCGGTGCTGCGGTATTCCCGCAGGTTGGCTGCCACCGTGGTGGCCGCCGAGTCCATGTCGGTGGGGCCGGAGATGTGCGGCAGCACGGTCACGCCCGGATGGGTCCAGAGCGGGGATCCGGCCGGCAGAGGCTCGGTGTCGAACACGTCGAGCACCGCATGCGACAGGTGACCGGAATCGAGGGCGGCGATCAGGTCCTCGGTCACCACGATCGGACCACGGGCGAAGTTGATCAGCGCCGCCCCGGGCTTGAGCGCCGCGAGCCGCGCCGCGTTCACCAGGCCGCGCGTCTCCGGCGTCAGCGGCATCAGGCAGACGAGGATGTCGCAGCCGCCGAGCATCGCACCGAGGCCGTCCCCACCGTGGAACGTGGCGATGCCCGGGACGGTCTTCGGCGTCCGGCTCCAACCGGTGACGGGGAACCCCGCGCCGGTGAGCCGCCCGGCCGCCGCGGTGCCGAGCGCCCCGAGGCCGAGCAGGCCGACCACCGTGTCGGCGGGCTTGCGGTAGGGGTGCGGCCGCCAGACCCGCTCGCGCTGCTGGCGCGCGTAGGTGGGCATGTCGCGCTGGAGATAGTGAGTCCAGGCCAGCACCGCCTCCGCCATGGCCCGGGCCATCTCGCGATCCACCAGCCGGACGATCGGGAGCGGCCGGTCGAAGGCGCCGACGAGCTTCTCCACGCCGGCCCACAGGCTCTGCACCCAGACCAGGCTCGGCAGGGCGGCGACCTCCGCGGGATCGGGGTTGGCCACGATGGCGACCCGCGCGGCCGCACGCTCGGCCTCCGCCATCAGCCGGAACGGAATCAGCCGCTCACCCGGCATCGCGGCCGACAGGATCTGCAGGTACTCCGCCTCCTGGTCGGGCCCCTTGCAGCCGACCAGCGCGACAACCTCCGCCATCCCAGACCTCCGTCGACATTTCGGCTCATGCCCGATCCGGGCGATGCAGCCGCTGTGCCTGCCCGGAGCGCGATCGCCAAGCCCGGCGGCACCCCGCCGTCAGCGGGCCTCGATCAGCGCCGGGTAGACCAGGCGGACGCTGCGGCGGTCCTCGGGGATCGCGGTCGCGATGCGCTTGCGCAGGCTGCCGGTGGTGATCGGCACTGCAACCTCGGTGGGCCGCAACCGCCACCGCTCGGCCGCCGCCATCTCGATCCGCGGTTTCGGCCTGTCGAGATGGCCGTCGGCGCCCTCCGTGGGCACGGTGGCGAGCCCGGCCACCGTCACGGCGGCAAGCAGGCCGTAACGGGACCGGCGCAAGGGCCCGGAACGAGGTGACGGAGCGAACATGACAGGGAACCCGCGTGGACACGTCACCTGTGCCCATCACGCGTGAAGACGGGATCGAACCGAATCGATTCCCAACCTGTTCCCAACACCTGCGTCGAGTCGCGGTAAACACCCGGTCTTGAGGCACGGTAAACGAACCCGTCGGGAGGATGCGCGAGCATGGCGAGCAAGGTTGAGGGGGGTGCCGGGACACCCGAGCGCGCGGAGATCGGACGCGTCATCGACACCGATATCTCCGCGCGCCTGGACCGGCTGCCGTGGGGTCGCTTCCACGTGCTCGTCATCGTGGCGCTCGGCATCACCTGGGTCCTGGACGGGCTCGAGGTGACGCTGGCCGGATCCCTGGTGGGCGCCCTGCGCCAGCCGCCGATGTCGTTCTCGGAGTTCGACGTCGGCCTGGCAGCCTCCTGCTACCTCGTCGGCGCCGTGACCGGTGCGCTCGGCTTCGGCTGGCTGACCGACCGGATCGGCCGCAAGAAGCTGTTTTTCATCACCCTGGCCCTCTACCTGGTCGCCACCGCGGCCACGGGCCTGTCCTGGAACGTCGCCAGCTTCTGCGTCTTCCGCTTCTTCACCGGTGCGGGCATCGGCGGCGAGTACACGGCGATCAATTCGACCATCCAGGAGCTGGTCCCGGCCCGGGTCCGCGGCTGGACCAACCTGGTCATCAACGGCTCGTTCTGGATCGGCGCCGCGCTCGGCTCGTTCATGTCGATCGTGCTGCTGCGGCCCGAGGTGATCGATCCGGCCTGGGGCTGGCGCGTGGCGTTCTTCACCGGCGGCGCCATCGGCCTCGTGATCCTGCTGCTGCGCACCTGGATCCCCGAGAGCCCGCGCTGGCTCGCCACCCACGGCTACGCCGCAGAGGCCGACCGGGTCGTCACCGGTATCGAGAAGCGCTTCACCGACGAGGGCGTCACCCTGCCGCCGGTGGACGAGAGCAAGCGCATGAAGGTCCGGACCCGGGACCACACCCCCCTGTCGGAGGTGTTCCGGGCCCTGTTCGTGACGAACCGGCTGGCCACGATGGTCGGCCTCGCCCTGATGGTCGCGCAGGCGTTCTTCTACAACGCGCTGTTCTTCACTTACGCGCTGGTGCTGGAGCGATTCTACGATGTGCCGGGCAACAGCGTCGGCTGGTACCTGCTGCCGTTCGCGCTCGGCTCGTTCCTCGGCCCGCTGCTCCTCGGGCGGCTGTTCGACACGATCGGCCGGCGCCAGATGATCGCGTTCACCTACGGCATCTCGGCGGTGCTGCTCGTGGCCGTGGGCTTGCTGTTCCGGCTCGACGTGGTCGGTCCGGTGGGGCAGACCGCGGCCTGGATGGTCGTGTTCTTCTTCGCCTCGGCGGCGGCGAGCTCGGCCTACCTGACCGTCTCCGAGACCTTCCCGCTGGAGATCCGGGCACTGGCCATCGCGGCCTTCTACGCGGTCGGCACCGGCATCGGCGGCGTCTCAGGCCCGCTCCTGTTCGGCAGCCTGGTCGAGACCGGCTCCCGCGACTGGGTGCTGTTCGGCTACGGGCTCGGCGCCGCGCTCATGCTGATCGCCGCGATCGTCGGCGGCGTCTGGGGAACGGCTGCGGAGGGCAAGTCCCTGGAGGACGTCTCGAAGCCGCTCGCGGCGGCTTGAGCATCGAAGACCGTCAGGTGGCCTGGAGGGCTGCCTGACGGGGCTTGATCAACCCTCCTTCCACCACACCTGCCCGTGGTAGACGAAACGCCTTCCCTCATTGGCGAGGGCCGCCAGGCCCCGGAAGGCGGGATCCTGGACCGTGATGACGCTGGTCGGGATCTGGCGCATCATCGCGGCGAAGGGCGCCTTGCGCTCGAACGCGTCGCGAAACCCGCTCTCCTCCAGAACCTTGACGATGCGGGGGGCGATGCCGCCGCCGATATAAACGCCGCTGGTGGCCAGGAAGGTCAGGGCGAGGTCGCCGCAGACGCGGCCGAGCAGACGGCCGAACAGCTCCAGCGCCTCGGCGGCGTGCGGGTCCGAGGCGTTCAGCCCGGCCTCGGTCACCGCCGCCGGATCGATCTTGTCGTGCGGCCGGCCGGTGCGGACATGCGCCACCGCCGCGTGCAGCCGCGCCAAGCCCGGGCCTGACAGCACCGCCTCGACGGTCACGCGTCCCTCGACGCGCTCCAACGCGTGCCAGACCTTCTCCTCGAACTCGTCCGCCGGGCCGATATCGGTATGCCCGGCCTCGGTGGAGACGATCGCCAGATGAGCGGCGTAGGGCACTAGGGCCGCCGCCCCGAAGCCGGTGCCGGGTCCGAGCACGACGCGGGCGCCGCCCGGCACGGCCGGACAGGGCCCGACCGGCGTGAGATCGTGCGGCTCGATATCGGCCGCGCCGGCCGCGACCGGCACGTAATCGTTCACCACCACCGCCGAGGAGAGCCCGAAATCCTTCGCTATGCGCTCGCCGCCGATCCGCCAGTGCGCGTTGGTGAGCTGCGGCTCCGGCCCGTCGACCCGTCCGCCCATCGCCAGGATGGTCGAGCGCGGGGGCGGCAGAGCGTCGCCGCTCTTGGCCAGCGCCGCCTTGATGGCGTGGGACGGATCGGGATGCTCGGCGGTGGCTTCGTGGGAGAGGAGCTGGGGCGCGGCACCCTTCTCGGCGATCAGGCCGAAACGGGCGTTGGTGCCCCCGATGTCACCGATGAGAACCGGGAATTCGAACATCGACGCGTAGCCTTTTCCTGGGCGGGCTCACCGCGAGGCAGACAGCGTGCCTGCCGCCGCGCCGCGAATGATAGGGCGGGTTCAGGCCGGCGGCAGGGCCTCGGGATCGATGCGGCCGCCCGCGGCCCAGTCCCGCAGCAGGGCGCGGACGGCGGCCGGGTCGGGCAGGCGCCGGGTGGCCACGGTGTCGCCGTCGCCGACCCGGACCGCGATGCCGCCATCCGCGTTCACGGACGCGAAGGCGATCTCGTCGGTCCGGTCGTCGCCGAAGAACACCGGGCGGCGACCCGCGTAGGGGGATCGCTCCATGAAGGCGCGGATCGCATGGGCCTTGGTGGCGTGGGCCGGCACGATCTCGCCCACCGCCTTGCCGAGCTGGAGCCGGTAGGCGCCCCCGAGCGACGCGGCCGCGTCCTTGACCAGCGCCTCGGCCCGACCGGCATCGTCCGCGCTCGCCAGCCGCCAATGCACCGCCACCGAGGCGCCCTTGTCCTCGATCAGGACGTCGGCGAGCGCCTGGCTCTCCGCACGAAGGCGCTCGACCTGACGGCGCAGCTCCGGATGGTCCTCCGCCTGCCCCCCCGACAACGCTCCGCCTACCCGATGCTCGACGCCGTGAAGCCCGGCCGCATCGAGGCGCGAGGGTGCCAGGAAGCCGTCGATCACCGAGACCGGCCGGCCGGTGACGATCGCGAGCGCCCCGCCGAGCCGGTCGCGCAGCCGCTCCAGGGCCTCGACCAGTCCGGGCTCGACCTGCACCGCGTCCGGCCGCGGGGCGATCTCCGCGAGGGTGCCGTCGAAGTCGAGGAAGAGAGCGATGTCCATCGCGGTCGGTCCCGGGCCGTGAATGTCGGCCCCGGGCTAGCACGAGGCGGCTGTTCGCGGAACGGTGAGAAGCTTCAACCTAGCGTTCAATGTGGATACGATATACGCCAGGGGCGTCATGGCACGCCCGCTCGCACGCCCCGTTCCCGATCCGATCCAGCCCGGCCAGCAGAGCGTCTGGGATTACCCGCGGCCGCCCCGGCTGGAGCGCGTGACGGAGACGCTCCGGGTGGTGCTCGGCGGGATGGAGATCGCGCAGACGGACGCCGGCTACCGGGTGCTGGAGACGTCCCATCCTCCAACCTACTACCTGCCGCCCGGCGACGTGCTGGCCGGCGCTCTCTCGGGGCCGCGCCGCGGCGGCATCTGCGAGTGGAAGGGCCAAGCCGTGCTGTTCGACGTGCATGGCGGCGACCGTCTCGCGCCCAGCGCCGCGTGGTCCTACCCCGATCCGACGGCGGGTTTCGACGCGATCGCCGGCTACGTCGCGTTCTACGCCTTGCCGATGGATGCCTGCTTCGTCGGCGCTGCTCGGGTCACGCCGCAGCCCGGAACCTTCTACGGCGGCTGGATCACCCCCGGCATCGTCGGCCCGTTCAAGGGCGGCCCGGGCACGATGGGCTGGTGATCTCGCTGGAGCCGCGCTTTATCCTCCTGGTCGAGCCGCACCGGCCCGAGGAGACGACATGAGCGCGCTGACCGAGATCGACCCGAAGGGCGCAGGGCTCAGCCCGGTGGGGCTCGCCCGAATCGCGCCGTGGATGGACCGGCTCGTGGCGGAGGGTCGGCTCGCCGGCCTGTCGGTCACCGTGGCACGGCGGGGCCGCATCGCCTTCGCCCGCGCCTGCGGACAAGCCGACCTCGCCCGCGGAACGCCGTTCACCCTCGATACGGTGACGCGGATCTACTCGATGACCAAGCCGCTCACCTCGGTGGCGGTGATGCAGCTCTACGAGCAGGGCCTGTTCCAGCTCGACGATCCGGTCGCCCGGGTGCTGCCGGACTTCGCCGAGATGCGCGTGGCCGTGGGCGGCAACCGGGCGAAGCTGGAGACCGAGCCGGCGCGTCGTCCGATCACCGTGCGCGATCTCCTCACCCACACGGCGGGCCTGACCTACGGCTTCATGGAGGCGACCCTCGTCGACGCGCAGTATCGTGAGCACGGGGTCGATTTCCTGGCGCCGGAAGGCAGCCTCGCCGACATGACCGCCCGGGTCGCCCGGATGCCGCTGCTCGCCCAGCCGGGCAGCGCCTGGAACTACAGCGTCGCCACCGATGTGCTCGGCCAGTACGTCGCCGCCCTCACCGGCCGACCGTTCGCGGACTATCTGCGCGATGAGGTGATCCGCCCGCTCGGCATGGTCGACACGGATTTCCACGTCCGGCCCGAGCTGATGCCGCGCTTCTGCGCGACCTACGCGTATGACCGCGCGCGCCAACTCAGGCTGTTCGACGATTCCGTGGAGACCAGCTTCGCGAGAGTCCCGGCCATCGCGTCCGGCGGCGGCGGACTCGTCTCGACCGCATCGGACTATCAGCGCTTCTGCCGCATGATCCTCAACCGGGGCACCCTCGACGGGAACCGCCTGCTCGGCCGGAAGAGCGTCGCGCTGATGCTTGCGAACCATCTCACGGGGGATCTGGCGGCCATGGGCACGCCGCGCTTCGCCGAGACCTCCTACTCGGGGATCGGGTTCGGCCTGGGCTTCTCCGTGATGCTCGACCCGGCCCGAGCCCAGATCCTCGGCACGCCCGGCGAGGTCGCCTGGGGCGGCCTGGCCTCGACGGCCTTCTGGATCGACCCGGCCGAGGCTCTCTCGGTCGTGCTCATGACGCAGCTCGTACCGTCCTCGGCACTGCCGATCCGGCGAGAGCTGCGGGTCCTGACCTACGCGGCGCTCGACGATTGAGCGCCGCCGGAGCATCGTGCCGTCGGACGGTCGCCCGTCTCTAAACCGCGACGATGCTCCTCCTCGCTCATTGCGGGGCCGGAGCGTCGGCCGCGGCGGGCTTGGCCGACGGCTTAGCGCCTGCCTTGGCGGCGGGCCGAGGCGAGGTCGTGGCGAATTCCGGGTCGCTGCGCGGGCCGTTCGGCGTGTTGGTCGCGCCGGCAAGCTGGCCGGGCAGAAGGTCGACGACCTTGTTCCAGGTCTGCGACTTACACAGGAAGGCGATCAGGCAGCCCCGAACCGTCAACTCGTTCGGCGCGTCGGTCCAGATGGTGACGTCGTAGGACTTGCCGTCCTCGGAATTGTAGATCTTGCCCTCGTAATGGGCGTCGGCGTTCGGCTTCAGGCCCAGGATCAGCTGGTGGCCGAGCGAGGGGCGCGCCTGCTTCTTCGGATCCGGGTTCTTGAAGTCGATCCGGGGCTCGCCCTTGTCGTTGAGCGGGACCTTCAGCCAGACCACGTAACCGCACAGCCGGTCGTTGGCGGTGCCGCACTTTTCGAGGCGGACGCGGGCGCGGCCATCCTCGGTGATGTAGGTGCCGCTGGGGTCAGCCGGTGTCGCGGCATGCGCGGGCGACCCGAGCGCGGCGAGCGCCAGGGCCGCGAGCGGCGCAACCCGCCGACCGATCGAAGACATCATCATACCCGAACTCCCCTGCCTCGCGCGCCCCGAAGGAACAAGACCACCCACTTTGCGGACGGCCCCCGCGCTCGCGTCATCGCGCTCTCGCCGGGCCGAGCACCGGGCGGCTTGCGCGTCCTGCCCGCCGTCTCTCGCGCGAAGTTGTCCGCATCATGACGGTGCAGTCTTGGGCTGAGTCGCGATGACCAGTCTTCGTGCCGATAGCCGGCCGGTCAGGTGCGGGACGGCGGGGCGCTCCGGCCGGGTCCGAGCGGTCGCTGCATCAAGGTCACGTCGAGCCAGCGATCGTGCTTGTAGCCCACGCCCGCGAGGGTGCCGACCGGCGTGAAACCGAAGGCGGCGTGGAGCGCCACGGAGGCGGGAGAGTCGCTCTCGGCGATGACCGCGACCATCGTCCGGCCGCCGATCCGTTCGGCTTCGACGATCAATGCGCCGAGCAAGGCGCGTCCGACGCCGGTACCCCGGGCGGAGCGAGCGACGTAGATCGAATCCTCGAGGGTCGAACGATAGGCCGCGCGCTGGTGATAGGGACCGGCATAGGCGTAGCCGGAGACCGCACCGCCGCTGATAGCCACGAGGTAGGGGAACCCGCCGTCGTTCAGGACGGCGAAACGGCGCCCCATCTCCACGGCGTCCGGCGGCTCCAGCTCGAAGCTCGCCGTGCCGGTCCGGACGGCATCGCCGTAGATGGCCGCAATCGCCGGGATGTCGTCCTGGGTCGCAGGGCGGATCGCGTGGCTCATGGCCCGACCATACGGCTGCCGGAGCCAGAACGGCAATGCGCGACCACCCCGTGGGGCCGGGTGATCGCGCGCGGGTCGTCACGGGTGGATCGCGGTGCAGGACGGCGCGGGGATGGACGCCCACCCGGCCCCGCGATCGCGGGGCCGCGCGCTCCAATTACTCGGCGGCGGACATCTCGGCGGTGAAGTGGCCGCACCAATCCTTGGAGGCCACCACCGGCCACAGGCCCTTGGACTGGGGAGCCGGCTGGCTGACCGGCGGATTGAAGCGGCAGAGGCCCTCGTCGCCCTGAGCCTAGGCGCCGTTGAGCTTGTGGTCGTCGAAGAAGCGGCAGCTCTCGCAAGCGGCGTTCGCGGTACCGGTCATCGTCTCTCTCCGTCGTCGCAATGTCTTGCGGCAGGGACCGGTAGCTGGCCACCCGCCTACAGTTCTTAATTAGAACAACTCCAAACAGTGGTCAAGGGTTCTCCATCGTCGGGTGGCGCCGCGGATCGGGCGCCGGGCCGTCAGGCCCAACCCTGGCATCCGAAACGCGTGAAGCCGGATCCCCGGTTGGGGATCCGGCTTCACAAGGCCGCGCCGCATGTGCAGGTCACCGCCGCCCCCATCGCGGGGCGCCGGTAATCGCGGGGATGCGATCAGCCCTGCTTGTCCTTCTTGTTGGCCCGGTGGTGACCGATCGCGCAGCCGGCGGCGGCGCCCATCTTGCCGTGCCCGGCCATATGGCCGGCGACGCCGCCGACCACCGCCCCCTTGAGACACCCCTTCGCCTCGGCGGGGGCGCCGATCGCGAGAGCTCCGATCGTCAGCGCGGAGGCCAGTGCGATCCGATACGTCATGGTGTTGTCTCCTGTCGTGTTGGTTGAAACGGCCTCGCGAGGCGACCCGTTCCGCAACCCGTCAGACGGCGAACTACCGCGCCAAGCCCATCACGAGCCGGAGCAGATCCGATTGCCGGGTCACGCCGGTCTTGGCGAAGATCGCCTTCAGCTGCGAGCGCGCGGTGGCGGCGGTGATCGCGAAGCGGCTCGCCGCCTCCGCCAGGGGAATCCCATCGGACAAGGCTTGAGCGAGGCGCGCCTCCGCGGGGGTCAACCGGTAGGCGGATTGAAGAACGAAGGCGGCGGGCGCCGTCATGGTCCCGGGAATGCTGGCCATCAGCAGCGTGCTCCCGCCCGCGAACAGGCCGCGGCTCGGACCGACCAGCGGGACCACGTGGAGCACGATCGGCGAAGCGTCCCGGCGGGACACCACGATCGCGGAGATCGGCGCCCGCCCGGACGGCCGCGACAGCGCCTCCAACTGGCGTGCCGCCTCACCTTCCTCGACGGCCAGGCGCCCACCTGCGAGCCTCAGGTCGCGGCCGAGGAGTGCCCCGAACGCCGTGTTCCAGTGCACGGCCCGCCCCTCGGAATCGAGGATCATGGCCGCTCGCTCGATGATGTCGAAGGCCTGCGTCAGGCCGGCCAAACGCGCCTTCTCGACCATCGCGGTGAGGAGGCCCGCGCGCCGGAGCAGCGGCGACAGGGTAGCCAGGCGCGCCTGCTCGTGCGGCTCGTACAGGCCCTGCGCCACCGTCCGCTGCAGGGCCAAACACCAGAGCCGGCCCTTCACCTCGAAGCCGATCCCGGCGAACCAGCGCAGCCCGCTGGAGGCCAGCAGATCCTGATAGAACGGCAGCCGCTGGATCTCTTCGGGGGTGGTGAAGTCCTGATCGACCGCGATGCCGCGGGCGCGGATCATCGGCATGCCGCGGAAGCGGTGATCCTCCCGATGCCAGCCCTCCTCGAAGTAGCGCTTCGAGGATTCGGCGAGCGAGGCCGTGGTGAGCGCATCCAGGGCCGTCCGGTCGGTGCGCAGGAGCAGCGCGCCCTCGCTCCCGGACGCCAGCGACACGCGCTCGATCAGATCGGGCCAGCGCGCCGGATCGACCACCGCCTCCTCCAGGTCCTCCTGAAAGGACGCCTCGAGGTCGTCGCTGAGGCGTGCGAACAGCGCGGGGTTCAGGCCGGGCATGGCGCTCGACTCCGGGCCGGTGAATGCCGGCATTCAGGACCGCGCCGCCCCAGCCTCGTCTTAATATCCAAGGCGATTCGATCAAGTTATTGTTAACCGATCGCTCAAGCTTGGGCAAGAGACTTAGGAGATACACTTTTCGATCGAACCTTTAGATCGATCGACAGTCATCGCGCCGACTGCGTTCGGATCGGACACCGCATCTGATTGGATCCGGCTCAGCGCGCCGTCACCGCATGCCTAAGACGGACCGTTGCACGATCCCGGGCGGCAAGGATCCTGAAATCCGAGCGTGACCGTTCCTTAAGATCCATCTGCAAGCAGGGTCGTTCCGTTGGCCGGCACCGCCACCACGCAAGCGCCGCCTACGACGAGCCGATGCGTCCGGCGCGCAGCTCTCGCGGCCTGTCCTCCTGCGCGGGCTCCGCAGTTTGCCACAGGCCGGCTTTCACAACTTCTGATAGAGTTGAGCGGGGCGAGCTTCAAGCCTCGTTAACCAAACCCGTCGATTGTATCGCTCTGCGCGGTTCGATCACGAGTTGTCATCGGACGGGCGCAGTCGAGCATGGTGCGGCTGAAGGTCGATGGCGTTTTCCCTGTCTGCGTTCCTCGGCGCGACGACCCGGCGCGCCCCCCGGGCATCCCGCGTCGCGGATCATCCGCGATGCCGCGCCGCCGCGCTGGCGGTGCTCGCTTGCGCACCGCTGTTGAGCGGTTGCATGTCCTCCGGCAAACCCCGCTCGGCTGGGCGGTCCGGCCCGGACGTGACCCAGACCGGCTCGATCGCCGATGCCGTGCCGCCCTCTGTCGTCGCCGCCGCCGAGGAGGAGGTCGGGCGCACCATGCGCCTGGGTCTCGCCAATTACCGGTTGAACGTCGGCGACAACCTCGAAGTCTCGTTCCTGATCGACTCCAGCGTAGTCCAGCCGACCTACCGGCTCAACCCGAGCGACGAGTTCGACGTCGATTTCCGTACCCACCCGGAATACAACCGTACGGTGATCGTCCGACCGGATGGCCGGATCTCGTTGCCGGGCAAGAACGGCATCAAGGTCGCCGGTCTGTCGCCCGAGTCCGCCGCCACGCTGATCAAGAGCACCTACGACGACGTACTGATCGACCCGGTCGTCACGATCATGCTGCGCAAATTCAGAACCGTGACCGATGATTTCCGCGATCTCACCCAGCGGGCCGATATGGGCCGCGTGAAGGTCCTGGCGATCGAGCCCGACGGCAAGATCAACCTGCCGATGGTCCCGCCGGTCCAGGCCGCCGGCCGGACCGTGGCCGAGGTCGCCAGCAACCTCACCGCCGCCTATCACCGCCAGCTCGCCACGGTGAGCACGAGCGTGCGGCTGGCGAGCCTGGTGCCGGCCAACACGATGGTGTTCGGCGAGGTCCGGGCCCCCGGGCCGGTCACCCTGCAGGGTGCCCGCACGCTGGCGCAGGTGCTCGGCTCGGCCGGCGGCATCCTGCCGACCGCCGCGGGCGATGCCGTCCGCATCATCCGGTTCGATGGCGGGGCCGCGGGCAGCGTCCGCATCGTCGACATCGGCGAGCCTGGGCTGGCCGACTCGATCATCGTGCCCCCGAACGCCACGGTCTACGTGCCGCCCTCGCTGCTGGCGAAGACCGCCCGCGCCGTCGACCTCGTGGTCCGCCAGATCCTGCTCTTCAACGGCACCGGCTTCGGCGTGAACTACATCACCGGCCCGTCCGCCAACACCTCCACCAGCGCCACCGTGAGGTCCGGGACGTGACGAAGTCCGACATGTCCCGGCCCGACCGGGCCGCCCCCGAGGACGTCGACGGCCCCGCCTTCGATCTCCGCGACGCCCTGGCGGCCCTGTTCCGGCACATCCGGCCGGCCCTGCTGATCCTGGCCGCCGCGATCCTGGGCGCCGGCATCTACCTGCTGCTGACGCCCGCCGAGTACACCGCCGACGCCAAGCTGATCATCCGCCTCGGCCGCGAGAAGGCGGCGGCCCCGGTCCAGGGCGGCGCCAACCAGAACTACATGTTCTCCGAGCGTGCGCAGAACGTGAACAACGAGGTCGAGATCCTGCGGGACCCGAGCATCGTGCGCGACGAGTTCGCGGCGCTGAAGGCGATCACCCCGACGGGCGACCTCGGCCCGCCCCCCGCGGACTGGATGGATTGGCTGGTCTACCAGGGTCGGGTCGCCATGCGCGGCGCCAAGGCGGTCAAGACCTGGGTCGTGGACACGGCCCGCGTCCCGTTCGAGGCGCTGGGCCTGCTGCGCCACCTCAGTCCCGACGAGAAACTCTACGAGGCCTATCTCGCCTCCTTCAAGGTCGTGTTCGTCAAGGAAACGGACGTGATCCTGACCGGCTTCACCTGGACGGACCCGAACTTCGCCGCCCAGGCGCTGAACCGGCTGCTCGATGCCTATAAGCGGCGCCACGTCGAGGTCTACGCCGACGAGACGCCGGCCACGTTCTACCAGGGCAAACTGGAGCGGGCGCGCGCCGACCTCGCCGCCATCGACGCGCAGCTGGCGACCTCCCTGAAGGGCAACAACACCGCCAGCTTCGAGATCGAGCAGCAGAACGACCTCGGCACGCTCTCCGACCTCGCCAGGCAGAAGTCGGCCGCCCAGATCGAGCGCGAAGGCGTCGAGTCCCGGCTCAAGCGCACCCGCGAGACCGGCCCCGACCGCTGGCAGCCGACGCCGCCCGACGCCGACCCGACGGTGGCGGCCTTCGACACGCGCTGGGCCGATCTCAGGACCAAGCGGGCGGAGATCGCCGTCCGGTTCAGGCCGACCGCACCCGAATTCATCAGCCTCGACCGGGACCTCATTGCCCTGACGCGGCAGAAGTACCAGGCGCTGATCGCCGCCGACACGGCGCGGCTCGCGGTGCTCGCGGAGAAGATCCAGACCATCACGGGGATCGAAGCGAGCCGCCGCAAAGCCGCCATCGGCCAGAGCGACGCGGCTCTGGCCTACGGCCGGCTCGCGCAGCAGAAGTCCCTGCTCAGCGACGAGATCACCGACACCCAGAAGCGGATCGACGCGCTGCGCACGGGCACCGGGCTCGACGCGCAATCCGTGACCTCCTCCGCGTTGGTGGCGCGTGCCGTGCCGCCGCGGCTGCCCTCCGGCCCGAACCGGCCGCTGATCCTCGGCCTCGCGGCCGGGCTCGGGCTGCTCGCCGCCCTGGCCTACGTCGCGCTGGCGGAGATCCTCGCCCAGACCTACCGCAGCGCCGCCGAGGTCGCCCGCTCCCTGCGCGTGCCTGTCCTTGCCGCCGTCCCGCTGCGCTCCGGCGCCGAGCGGCGGCCGCGCTTCGGTGGAGCCGCCGCATGATCGCCGCCTACGCCCCGATGATCGACCCCGCCGTGCTCGAGCCGGCCCTGGTCCAGCTCAGCCGTTACGAGACCCGGCTGCGACGGGTCGGGATCACCGCGGTCCAACCCGGCGAGGGGGTGAGCACGCTCGCGCGCGAACTCGCCGGCGCCTATGCCCGCCGCGGCCGCACCGCCGCATTGATCGAGACCAACTGGTCCCGGCCGTCCCTGGCCGCGGCTTACGGGCTCGAGGGCCGGCCAGGCTTCGCCGATATCGTCGCCGGGGACGTGGCGCCGAGCCTCGGGGTCCACCCGGTCGCCGACGGCCTGAGCGTCGTGCCGGCCGGCAGCGCCGGGGCGATCCGGAAGGCGACCCTTGACGACGGCCGCGTCGAGGACTTCCTGGCACTGGTCGACGACCGCTTCGACCTCGCCATCCTGGATTGCGAACCGATCACCGAGATCGGCGACGCGGCGGCGCTCTCGCCCTTCGTGGATGGGTTCGTCGTGGTGATCGGCGCCGAGCGGACGCGCCGGGCCGTGGCCCAGCGGGCGCTTGCCGACCTCAAGGCCGCGGGCGGCGCACCGCTCGGCATCGTCCTCAACGGGACCCGGCGGCCGATCCCGAAATGGCTGTACCGGTGGCTCGGATGAGCGGCGCCCCGGTTCGCGCACTCCGCGCACTGCCGGTGGCCGGCCTCGGCCTCGCGGCGGCGGCCGGTGCCGTGGCGCTGAGCGCTGCACCGCTGAAGTTCGCCGTGGTCGGGTTGGCCGCGGCCTTCGGCGGGGTCGGCGCCCTGATCGCCGGGCAGCGCTACCGCCTGACGCCCCTGCTGCTGGTCGCCCTCGCGGTCGGGCTGACCGTGAAGCTGGATGTCAGCTTCTTCCAGCATTTCGAAGCCGTCGGCCAATACCTGCCGAGCATCGGCGGCGGTGCCGGACTGACCGTGAGCGTGGCGCTCCTGGTGGCGCTGACGCTGATCCTCTCGAAGGTCACAGGCATCGGGGAGCGGGTCTCGGGGCTGCGCCTCGACCGGCCGCTCGTGCTCACGCAGCTCGCCTTCCTGACCGCCGGCCTGCTCTCGCTGGCCAACGCCACCGACACCGCCTACCTGTGGTTCGATGCGTGGCGGTTCCTCGGACTGCTCCTCGTCTCGGTGGCCGTCTCGAACCTGTCCGGCGCCGATATCCGCACCCTCGCGCTGGCGATCTGCGCGTTGTGCCTGGTGCAGACTGCGGTGGCGGGGCTACAATACGTCTCCGGGTCCGAACTCGGCCTTTCCGTGCTCGGCGAGGAGCAGAT
This sequence comes from Methylobacterium sp. WL64, assembly GCF_008039945.1. Taxonomy (NCBI): domain Bacteria; kingdom Pseudomonadati; phylum Pseudomonadota; class Alphaproteobacteria; order Hyphomicrobiales; family Methylobacteriaceae; genus Methylobacterium; species Methylobacterium sp. WL64. The sequence continues at coordinate 105,297 of NZ_VRVA01000004.1, read as the reverse complement.
CGTCGAGGAGAACATCAACTTCTCCGCGCAGCGCCGCGCCGGCGGTCTGAAGGTCCACCCGAATATTCTTGGGTACTATTACGAGTTCGTTTGGCCGCTGGCACTGGCGCTAGCCCTCTCTCGTGGCCCGAAACTCCTGCGCCTCGTCGGCGCCGCCGGGGCCGGTTCGGCCGTCGTCGGCGTGGTGCTGACCCTGTCGCGCGCCTCCTGGCTGACCTATCCGCTCTCGGCGACCCTGGTGATCCTGCTGGTCTACCGGGACCGGCTGTTCACCCGGGCGAGCCTGATCGTGTTCGCCCTTCTGGTCGTCGCGGCCGGGATCGGGGCGATCTATGCCGGGCCGCTGGTCTGGGAACGCCTGACCGCGGATGACGGCGGCTCCGCGGCGCAACGTGGACCGCTCAACGCGGCCGCCCTGGCGCTGTTCGCGCAATTCCCGATCTTCGGCGTCGGGCTGAACAATTTCGGCAACCAGTTCGCGGTGCTCGATCAGACCGGCCTGTCCCGCCTCGCCGGCCTGTTCGACCGCTCGAACCACGTCGTGCACAACCTGCACATCCTGATCCTCACCGAGGTCGGGATCGTCGGCTACACCGCCTTCGCGCTGGTCTTTTCGGTCGGGATTTTCCGCGGGTTCCGGGCGGCGTGGCGCGCACCGGTGGGCGATCCGCTGGCGGCCATCGCGGCCGCCTGCGCGGTCGGCCTCATCGCCCACCTGCTGCACGGGCTCGTCGACCCGGGCTTCCGCCTGAACCTCGGCATCGCCGAACTGCTCTACACCGGCCTCGGGCTGATCGCGGGCGTGCGGGCGGCGCAGCGCCGTGCCGCTGCGGAGATCGGCAGCGCGACGCGCTCCCTCTCGGCGCAGGAGCAAGGAGCCGCGACCGCGTTGGGTATCCGTCCGAGACCGTCCGCTGCCCATAACCGCCCAGCCGTCAGAGCGCGGAGAGATCGACAATGAGCGGCATCGGCCTCAGCGTCCTGATCGTCACCTACAACACTGGCGCCGACATCGAGACCTGCCTGCGCCTGCTGGCGGCCAGCCGGATCGACCGATCCTACGAGGTGATCGTCGTCGACAACGCCTCGTCGGACGGGACGCCGGAGCGGATCGCCGGTACCTTCCCGTGGGTACGGCTCATCGCAGAGCGGACCAATCACGGCTTCGCTGGGGGAAATGCCGTCGCGCTGGCTGCGGCGCGGGGCGACACGATCCTGCTTCTGAACCCCGACGCGTTCCTGCGCGACCCGGAGGCGCTGGCCGGAACGCTTACCCATCTCGACGCGCACCCCGATGTCGGCGCAGTCGGTCCGCGCCTGATCTTCCCGGACGGCCGCCATCAGGTCGGCGATGCCGGCTACGAGCCGCGCCCGCTCTCGACCCTGGTCCATGCCGCCGGTCTGTCCGGGCGCTTCGGCCTGCGCGGCCTCTACCTCGCGAGCCGGCAGGCCCGGGGGCGCGAGGCCCTGGACGTGGACTGGGTCTGCGGCGCGTTCATCCTGATGCGTCGGAAGGCGATCGAGGCGATCGGTGGCCTGGAAAGCGCGCTGTTCCTCTACGGCGAGGACGTCGATTGGGGCTGCCGCCTGCGCGATGCCGGCTGGCGGGTCGCCTACCTGCCGGGGATCGCGGTCGTCCACCTCCAAGGCGGCTCGGCCGGCACGCGCTCGGCCCGCTGGCTCGACGGTCTGGCGGGGATCTACCGCCTGCGCAACGCCGGCCGGCTCCTGTCCTCTCCGGCCTTCTTCGTAGCCCCGCTGCGCCTCGGCTTCACGCTGCGGGCGCTGGCCTACGGCCTCGCCGGCCGCCTGAAACGGCAGCCGGAACTCGCCCGCAAAGCCGAGGACATGCGCAGGTTTTCCAACCACCTGCGCAGTCTTCGAATTTGATCCCGTCAAATGCTCACGGCTTCTTGCGGATGAAAACCATGTGGTAGCCTTTCAACGGACCCGGCGTGAGCCGGAACAGCAGCTCCCAGAACTTGCCCAGGACGATGTTCTCGCCATGATAGAACGGCTGCCCGTCAAAACTGTAGGTGAAGTGCTCGAACCGATCAGTTGGGAAAAGCCGCTTCCGCGCCGCCTCCGTGTTCATCGTGTAGAGCGGCACGAACGAGTCGATCTCGACCCGCCGCGGCTCGACCCAGCGCAGGACCTGTGCGTGCAGGCGCTTCGGGATGAGCCGCGCGCCGACCCCGACATAGCCCCAGCGGTTGGGAGTCCAGGCGCAGAGCCAGCCCCCCGGAGCGAGGACCCGGCCGAGCTCGGCCGCGGTGACATCGGCATGCTCGATATGTTCGAGGACCGAGAACGCCGAGATCAGGTCGAAGCTCCCATCCGGGAATGGAAGGATCCCGTCGTGGCCGATCAGACGGACCTCGTCGGCCGACTTGTTCTCGAGGACCGCCTCGTCCACGTCGCAGGCCATGACGTGGGCGCAGCGCCCGCGGAAGTCGCCGAGGTGCCGGCGCAGTGGAACCGGGTCATCGGTCCACTTGCCGCGCCCGGCCCCGAACTCCATCACCCGCATATCCGGCCGGAGCAGCGCGTTGACGCGCACGATGTACTCCATCCGGTGGTCCTGCCGGGAGTAACCCCCGGCCCCCATCTCCCGGAACAGGCGCTGTTCGACGGTGACCATACTTCAGGCTCCTCTGAGGACGCGACGCGCGCCGGAGTGGTGAATTGGGATGGGCCGGACGGGCGCCCGGCGGTGGCGATCCTCGGCACCCGCGGGGTGCCGGCCGCGCATGGAGGCTTCGAGACTCTGGCCGAGCGTCTGGCGCTGGATCTCGTCGAGCGGGGCTGGCGGGTCGAGGTCTATTGCCAGGTGAGCACGCCGACCCTGCCGAGCGTCTGGCGCGGCGTTGCGCTGATCCCGGTCGCGGTGCGGGGCGACGGCGCCTTCGCCACGATCGTGTTTGACCTCAAATGCACCCTGCGGGCGGCGTTCCGGCCGGCCCTGCCGCTGGTGCTCGGCTACAACACGGCCCTGTTCTCGATCCTGTACCGCCTCACGGGCAAGCGCAGCGTGATGAACATGGACGGGATCGAGTGGAAGCGCGACCGCTGGTCGAAGCCCGCAAAGGCGTGGTTCTGGCTGAACGAGCGCCTCGGCAGCCTGTTCTCCACGCATCTGGTCGCGGACCATCCGGAGATCGCGAAGCACCTCGCCCGCAACACCGCGGCGAAGCGGATCACCACGATCGCGTACGGCGCCGACCCGGTGCTGGAGGCGCCGACGACGCCGCTGTCCGCGTTCGGCGTACGCCCCCGCGACTACGGGCTGCTGATCGCCCGGGTCGTGCCCGAAAACCTGGTGCTCCAGATCGTCCGCGCCTGGAGCGAGATCCGCCCCGGCCTGCCCCTCGTCGTACTCGGCAAGCTGATGGACTCGGATTCCTACCACCGTGCCGTGAAGGCCGCGGGCGGGCCGGACGTGATCTTCGCGGGCGCGATCTACGAGGCCGACCGGGTGTCCGCCCTCCGTTTCCACGCCCGCTTCCACATCCACGGCCACACGGTTGGCGGCACCAACCCGTCCCTGGTCGAGGCCCTCGGCGCCGGCTCGCCGATCCTGGCCCACGACAATCCGTTCAACCGTTGGGTGGCGGGCGACGGCGCCGTGTTCTTCGGCGACGAGACCGAGTTGCGCCGGGGCATCCTGAACCTTGTGCGCGCTGCGCCGAGCCGGCTCGACGCGATGTCGGCGGCCTCTCGCGACCGGCACGCGGACGCGTTCGGCTGGCGCGGCATCGTCGATGCCTACGAGGGTGTGCTCCGCCGTCAGCTCCCGTCCCGGCGCGCCGCCCGGGGAGGCCGGGAAGCCATCCGCCGACACGAGCACGGGCCGGCCTGACCGGCGGGCCGACGTTGGAGGGTGGGCGCTAAACTGCATCGCCGCCCTCCGGAACATCGGAGCGGCTGCGGATCTGCCGCTGCGCCACCATCGTGACGGTGCCGGCGGGGACGTCCCGCAGGCTGCACACGCCGATCCCGATCGTGGCTCCGGCCCCGACCGTGACGGCACCCTGGACGGCCGCGTGGGCCCCGACCACGGCATTGTCCCCGAGGCGCGGCGCGTCCGCGGGGAATGGCGCGCCGGGGAAAACCCAATCCCGCGGCCCTACGAGCGTCCCGGGAAGCAGCACCAGGTCGATCCCCGCGCTGCCGCAGAAAACGATGCGGGCCGGGTGGGGCACGAACAGGCCCGGCCCGATCGGCGATCCGGGATGCAGGCTCGCGCCGGTCAACCGCAGCGACAGGTTCGAGACGGCGGCTGCGCATCGCCGCCAGCCGTGTCCGTGCAGCAGATGCGCCACGCGGTGGAAGATCGCGACCTGCATGGCGGGGAGCGTCAGGTGCATCAGGCGTCGCAGCCGGGAGGTCGGCTTGCCGCCCGTGGTCTGGCGCAGGACGCGGGCGAAGTCGGCCGAGAGCAGCCGGCGCACCTCCGCGTAGCCGGTCGGACCGTGCGGATCGGTGTTCACGACGGCGCCGGTCATGCCGCGGCTCCCCGGCCCGGGAGGGCACGCCAGGGCTGGGGCATCACCGTCTCGCCGGGCTCGACGTCCTTGAGGATGGTGGTGCGGGGGCCGAGCCGGGCCCGATCGCCGATCCGCACCGCACCGAGCACGATCGCGCCGGCCTCCAGCACCACGCCGTCGCCCAGCAGCGGCAGGCCGGGGCCCCCGCCGATATCCTGATCGGGCTCCTTCAACAGGCCGCCGATCGAGGCCTGCACGCCGAAGGCCGCGTCACGCCCGACGGCGCCCGCGATGACCGCGCCGAACGGATACGGGAGGAACAATCCCCCGGCGATCCGGCTCGAGGGGGGGATATCGGAGCCGGTCCACCAGCCGTTGAACAGCCACAGCAGCCAGGCCGCCATGCGCCAGCCGCGCTCGTGGCTGTAGCGCGAGAGCCGATAGAGCCAGACCGCGTGATAGCCTCGGTACAGTCGCGCCGAACCGTGGCCCCGGCGATGCCAGTGGGCACGGTCGGCCGCGAGCGCAATGCGCATCTGTGCCCAGCATTGTCGCCGCCCGTCTGCGAATTTCGATGCGCCCGCGAGGGGGATCCCTCGGGCGGCGTCAGTCTCTGCGCGCTCGGACATACGCAGTCCTCCGGTTTCCTCAGACGCTTTATCTCTGCAACCATAAATTGAAGATACGGTTGCAAGCCATACGCACCCTGCCACGATGCAATCGTAGGTCGCGGTTTTCAGTAAGGCTCCACCGAGAGATGGTCCGCTTGGTAAATCGATTGCGCGGACGTGGCCGCCCGGGCGGCATGCGGTACGGCGCCAATCTGCTTGGACAGGCCGCGGGCCGCGGGGTTTACTTGGCCGCCGGCTTCGCCGCCTTCGTGATGGTCGGGCACGGCGTCGGCCCGGCGGCGCTCGGCCGCTACGGCCTGGCCCTCGCGGTGCTGGCGGTGGCGCTCATCGCGGCCGATTTTGGTACCACGCTGACCTTCGGGTCACGCCTCGGCGCCGGCGCGCCGGAGATGCGGGCGGCGGAATTCGGCCGCATGATATCGGCCCGGCTGCTCCTCGGCGGCGGCACCGGATTGCTGCTGCTCGGCGCCCTGCCGCTGCTGCCCGGGGAGATCCGGCCGGCGCTGGCCCTCGCCGCCGTGCTGATGCCGCTCGCGGCCGCGCGCTTCCAGGATTCCCTGTTCCAGGTCTGCGGGAGGCCGGGCTGGTCGGTCTGGCCGTCCCTGGCCAACGCCGTGGTCCTGGTCGGCGGCACGGCACTCGCGCTCTGGTTGCAGCTCCCCGAGGCGGCCCTGAGCATCGTCGCGGTGGCCTCGGGCATCGTCTACGGCGTGGTCGGGCTGATCCTGGCCGCCAAGCTTCTGCCTCTGCGTCCCGCTTCCCTGTCGCAGGGCTGGGCGACGATCCGGGCCGCGGCCGGCGTCGGGATCTCGAACGCCCTCGGCTCACTCAACGGCCGCATCAGCTTGATCATGCTGGCGGCGCTGGCGGGTGCGGCGGAGCTCGGCCAGTTCACCGCGGGCTTCCGGTTCTTCGAGCTCGGCGCCGCGGTGGCGATCACCCTGTGCGCGCCGCTCGTGCCCGTGTTCGGCCGGGCAGTCGGCGCCATCGATGCCGGCCCGACACGTTCCGGCACCGATCGGCTGCGCGCCAGCGTGCGCCCCGCACTGATCGTGATCCTGGCGGCCGCGGTGGCCGGAACCGTGGCGGCCTGCGCGGTCGCCGATCCTCTGGTGCGTGTGATCTTCGGGCCGGATTTCGCTGCGGCCGCGCCGGTCCTGCGCATCGCAGCCGCGATGAGCGCCCTGCTGATCACCGCCACGGTGCTGTTCGCCGGTCTGGTTCCCCTCGGTCGGACCGGCTTCGCGGTGCGCGGCAGTGCGGCCGCCTGCGCCACGAATCTGGCCGCTTGCGCGGTGCTGATCCCCCTGGATCCGCTGCTCGGCGCGGCCTGGGCCGCCCTCCTGGCCGAGGTCGCGATGCTGGCGGTGGTCGCCCACGCCTTCTGGCGCGAAGCCGGCGCACCACTGGCGCCCGGCGATGCCCCGACTGTGCTGGGCCCCGGCCTCGTCACCGCCCTCGCCTGGGCCGCCGGCCCGGCGACGCTCGCGCCGATCACGGTGCCTTTCGCCGCCGTCCTCTCCGCTGCGGTGGCGGCTTGGCTGTGCCTGCGCGGCCGCTCCACCGCCGCTCCCCTCCCCCTCTCGATCCCGGAAGCTTCGTCATGAGCGACGTCCCCGTGCTCTCGGTCATCATCCCGACCTACAACCGCGCCGACACGCTGCGCCTGTGCCTGCGGGCCTTCGACCGACAGACGACCGACCGGCCGTTCGAGATCGTCGTCTGCGACGACGGCTCCGCCGACGCCACCGGCACGGTGATCAGCCACGCGGTCGCCACCGGCCGCATACCGGTCGTGCACCTGCGCCAGGAGAATGCCGGCGCCAACGCGGCCAGGAACCGGGCGATCGCGTCGGCCCGGGGCGCGCGGCTCCTGATCGTCAACGACGACACGATCCCGGCCCCCAGCCTCGTCGATGCGCATCTCGCCGCCCATGCCAGGCGGGGCGGACGCGAGACCGCGATCCTCGGGCGCATGACCATCGACCCGGCTCTGCCGTTCTCGCCGTTCTCCGCCCTGCACCACGACGCGTCGTACGACGCGCTCGCGGGCCGGGTGGAAGTGGGCTGGGACGCCTTCCTGACCTGCAACGTCAGCGTCGATCGCCGCCTGCTCGAAGAGGCGGGCGGCTTCGATCCGCGCCTGACCTGGCATGAGGACATCGAACTCGGCGAGCGGCTGGCCCGGCGCGGCATGCACCTGTTCTATGAGCCGGAGGCGCTGGCCTATCACCACCACCTCCTGGACGAGACGGCCTACCTGCGCATCGCCGAGCGCGAGGGGGCGGCGCTGGTGCTGTGGTACCGGAAGCGCCCGGACCTCGCGCCCGATCTCACCCGGCTCGGCCTCGTCGGCCCGCCGCCGCTGGCCGCCGCCCCGCGCCACCGCGTCGCCGACCTGGCGATGCCCACGGCGCTGCTGCCCGGCTGGCAGATGGCGGCACGTGTCCTCACTCGGATCAGTCCCGAGGCCGGCCGCACGGTCTGGCGCCGCCTGTTCCAGCGCCAGAAGCGCCTCGCCATCGCCCGGGCGCTGGCGGCGTGAGCGGCTCCCGGATGCACGCTCAGAACCTTTTCGCCGCCCTGCTGCTACCGGCGCTTGCCGCCTGCGGCGCGGCCGATGCGCAATCACAGCAGCGCATCCTGGTCGATCCCGCAGGCGGCGCGATGGAAAACTACCGCACGGTGGCCCGGCTCGCAGACGTCCCGTTCGCGAGCCTCGGGCCCGGATCGAGCGTGCTGATCCGCGGCGGCAGCTACGGCGACGTGGCGGTGATCGGCGCCCGCGGCAGCGCCGAGGCACCGGTCACCGTGGCGGCCGTCGCCGGGACCAGGCCGGTCCTGTCGAACTCGGTGGTGTTCGAGAACGCCGCCTACGTCACGGTGACCGGCCTGACCGTGCAGGGCGCGGTCAATTCCGGCTTCATCATCCGCCGCGGCTCGCACCACGTGACGGTGGCGGACTCCACGGTTTCGAGATCCGGTCTCGGCATCTGGATCGGCGACGGCGCCGGGGCCGGCCACCGCATCACCGGCAACACGCTCTCCGACAACAAGACCCATGGCGTCGCCATCGACGTGATCAACGTGCCGCCGGAGGATCCGAGCTACATCCTGGCCAACACGGTGACCGGCAACGGCATCCACGGGATGGAGATCAACGGCTCCGGCTACGTGGTCGAGGGCAACCGGGTCTCGGGCAACGGCGTCGGCATGTCGGGCACCTCCGGCATCCACGTCTACGCCAAGGATGCAGCCCAGGACGCGGGCGACCGCAATACCATCCGGTACAACATCGTCACCGGCCAGAAGGAAACCACCGGCCAGGACGGCAACGGCATCCAGATCGACCAATGGTGCGACGGCAATACCGTCGCGTTCAACGTCGCGACCGACAACGACGGTGCCGGCATCAACCTGTTCGACGCCGGCTCGAACACGGTGGTGAACAACACCGTCACCGGCAACATGCGCGATTCCGGCGGCAAGCACGTCTACCGCGGCGAGATCGTGCTGGCCTCGGACTACACCAAGTCGGTCGACCGCACCGCGGGCAACCGGGTGCTGAACAACATCGCCTTCGCCACCCGGCCCGGCATCGCAGCCATCGCGGTCGAGGCGACCACCGCCGACAACGGGAACGCCATCGGGCCGAACTTCATCGGCAGCCGCGTCGGCGCGCCGCTCTATCGCTGGGCCGCCACGACCACCAGCGACGGGGCGAGCCTGCCGCTGCACGGCCAAGGCCCCGACCTGACCGGCACCCCCGCCTTCCGCGACCCGGCCGCCCCACTCTCGGGCGGCCTCGCGCTGACCAAGCCCCCCGCCCGCGCCGGCATCCCGCTCGGCGCAACCCGCGACCTCGCCGGTCAAGCCTACGTGGCCGGCGAAGCCCCGACCTTCGGCGCCTACAGGAGCCCGTAACATGCTACGCATCGGTATCGACGCGCACGTGCTCACCGGCAAGCCCCAGGGCAGCCGCACCTGGCTCGTGAACATCATCGGGCGCGCCGCCGCCCGCCATCCGGACGCGACCTACGTGGTCTATTCCGGAGACCCGGAGGCCTGCGCCCGCCTCGTTTCGGGCGCCAATATCGAGCACCAGAAGCTGCCGCGGGTGCCGGCGAGCCTGCGCCTGCTCGCGATCTGGCCGTGGCTGGTCTTCCGCGACCGCCTCGATACCCTGCTGACCACCTACATCGCCCCGCCGCTGGTGCCGGGCGACCGCCAGGTGGTGGTGGTCCACGACATCCTGTTCGAGACCCATCCCGAGTTCTTCACGTGGCGTATGCGCTGGCGGAACCGCATCCTCACGCGGCTCTCGGCCCGGCGCGCCAAGCTGGTCCTGACCATCTCCGATTACAGCCGCGATTCCATCGCGAAGGTCTACGGCATCGACCGCAGCCGGATCGCCGAGGTGCGCTGCGGGTCGACCCCGCCACGGGCTTCGGCCGAGCGGCATCCGCTCGCGGACGGACGCCCGTACCTGCTGATGGTCGGCCGCCTGGAGCCACGCAAGAATCTCGGCCTGGTGCTCGATGCGTTCGCCCGCCTGCCCGAGGGCGCGGCCCGGCTGATCGTGGTCGGCAAGGGCGACGGTGAGCGGCCCGAGACCCTCGACCGGCTGACCCGGACCCCGGACGCGGTGCACATCGCCGGGATCGATGATAACGGCCTGTCCGACCTCTACGGCCGGGCCGCCGCGCTGGTCTTCCCGAGCCGCGGCGAAGGCTGGGGAATCCCGGTGCTCGACAGCCTCGCCCGGGGCACGCCGGTGATCGCCTCGAGCCTCACCGCGATCCCGGAGGCGGGGGGCAGCGCGGCGAGCTACTTCGATCCGGACGCCCCGGACCGGGTCGAGCGGCTGGCCGAGCTGATGGGCGCCGCGATCGACGGGCGGCTGCCGTTCGATGCGGGCGCCGCCCGGGCGCATGCCGCCCGGCACGACTGGGACGGGCCCGCCGCGACCTTCGTCGACCTGATGCGCCGGAATTTCCCGGCCCGGACGCCGGCGCGCGATCTCCACGCACCGGTGCCGCACCTGCGCGGCTGACCGCCGCCTAAGCGGCCGGCTTGAGCCCGGCGACGAAGGTCTCCGCGGGCGCCTCCGCGGCGATCGGGTCCTGGATCAGCGTCCAGTATCCGAGCGCCGCCACGACGGCGATCACCGCGCCGGTGATGAAGGCCATGGAGAAATGACCGGTCCCGCCAACGATGAAGCCGGTGATCATCGGGGCCAGGGCGCCGCCGATGTAGCCGCCGAAATTCTGCATGGCGCCGAGCGAAGCGGTGGCGTTGGCCGGCGCCGCCACGGAGGCCATCGCCCAGGCGGCCGACGAACTCACGTAGACCAGGAACAGTGACGCCGAGATGCACGCGATGGCGAGCGTGTCGCTTGGCGTCAGTGCCGCCACCACGGTGCAGGCCGCGGTCGCCAGAAGGCCCACCACCATCGGGATCTTGCGGCTCCGGATCGGATCGACCCCGCGCCGGATCAGGATGTCGACGATCCGGCCGCCGAGGATGCCGCCCAGCACCCCGAAGGCGAACGGGATCGCCCCGACGATTCCGGTCTTCTGCAGGGTGAAGTGGCGCTCGATCTCGAGGTAGCTCGGCAGCCAGGCCGTGTAGAGCCAGGTCATGTAGATGCAGCCGAAGTAGCCCATGATCATGCCCCAGCTGGTGCGGTAGCGGAACAGCCGCTTCCACGCGTTCCAGGTGACGCGGCGGTCGGTGTTGGGCGCATCGCCCTCCTCCAGGAAGGCGCGCTCGGCCGGGGTCAGGTCTATTTCCGGCGGGTTGCGGAACACCAGGTAGACGATCCCGGCGAGCGCCAGCCCGGCCACACCCATGATGATGAACATGGCCCGCCAGCCGAAGGCGACCATCAGGAAGGTAAGCAGCGGCAGGGCCAGGAAGGTGCCGAGGGAGGATGCGCAGTTCCAGATCCCCGTGGCGGTGCCGCGCTGGCGGATGTTGAACCAGTCCCGCGAGACCCGGGCGCAGGTCGGGAAATGCGGCGCCTCGCCGAGGCCGAGCACGATACGCGCGCCTACGAACTGCCAGAACGAGGTCACGGCTCCACCGAGCATCTGGCCGAGCGACCAGCAGCTCAGCCCGATGGTCAGCGTCAGCCGCGGACCCAGCCGGTCGGCCAGGGCGCCGGCCGGGAGCTGCGCGAAGGCATAGGCCCACAGGAATGCCGAGAGCAGCAATCCCATGTCGGGGATCGACAGGCCGAGATCCTGCCGGATCAGCGGGTTGGCCACCGCCAGCGTGGCGCGGTCGACGTAATTGACCACTCCGGCCGTCACCAGAAGGGCGAGCGAGATCGTCTGGATGCGCTTCACGCGCGGCGTTGCGACTGGAGCCACTGCTTCCCCCCCTTGGCTGACGCGCACTCTTCAGGGTGCTTCGGGACCGATCGCGCGTCCGCGACTCACGGCGTCCGAGCGATATTCTGCACCGAATGCCGGCGAGGGGAAGGTGCCGGCTGACAGTCGGGGGCCTCGCGTCGCAGCGCCGGGCGTCGTAGACCGCTCGCACCCGTCACCGACCGAGACCGTCCCGCGTGCGCCTGATCCAGATCACCCACCACGACCTCGACGGCTACGGCGCCGCCACGGTCGCCGCAGCCTGCACGGCGGTCGAGCGCGTCGTCCACGTACCCCGCTACAGCGATGTCGGCCCCGTCTTCGAGGACGAGACCAAACGCCTGGCCCGGGCGGGCGAGGGCGAGATCCTGCTCATGACCGACCTCGGCCTGGAGGAGCAGACCATCGCGGGCCTGAAGAAGTTCGCGGCCATGAACCGCCGCCGCGAGGACGGAAGGAAGCATAAGCTCGTGGTCCTCGACCACCACGCCTCCTCGCTGGACCAGTTGCGCCGCCAGGGACTGGAGCCCGTGGCCGATCCCGAACGTCCGGGCTTGAGCCGGATCGATCTCGGCGATCCGGATTGCGTCGTGCTGATCGACGAAAACGTCTGCGCCACCCGGATGACCTTCGATCACCGGGCCCTGTTCGCCACCCACGAGCCCGAGACCGACCTCTCCGCCCTGGTGGCGGCGATCGATGCGGTGGACCTCTGGCGCAAGGACAGCCCAGCCTTCCCGGGGGGCCTGGCACTGGACGAGCTGTTCTGGGAGAGCGTGTCGAGCTTCGTGCCCGTCGGCCATCCCTGGCATGAGGCCTTCATGTCCGGGCTGCTGCGTGCGGCCGCCGTTTCCCTGCGCGAGGGCGCCACCCCGGCCGACCTGGAGCGGCGTGCCCTGGCGATCCGCTCCGAGGTGGTCGGGACCCTCCTGCGCGACGCGCCGGACGACGACCGGGCGCTCACAACGCGCATGCGTCTCGCCCGGGCGCTCGCCCGCTCGGACGCGCTGTTCCGCCCGCTCAAGGACGGCACGCTCCTGTCCTTCGCCCTCGATTCGGGCACGTTCCAGCGGGTCTCGGACCTGATCATGGATGCCGGCCGGGCCAAGCGCGTCGTCAACGTACAGCGGATGGGCACCATGTCGTTCCGCTCGAACGACGGCACGGCCCTTGACGGCGCCCGCCTGTTCCGCGGCGGCGGCCATCGCGACGCCGCCGGCGGCCGGCTCCAGAGCGGATCCGTCTTCTCGATGGCGGACGCCATCGCGCAGGTCGAGCCGGTGCTGAACCCGGACAAGCCCCCGGAGGCCGATAGCCCGTTCGCGGCGCTGAAGAACTGGAAGGGGTGATTGGCTTCGGAGCGGAGCAGGACCGTCGCGGATCTGCTCCGCGTCCGAGCATCAGGTCCAGGCTGTCAGAGCCTGAAATCCTCGCCGAGATACAGCCGCCGGGCGTCGGGGTTCGCCACGATCTCCTCCGGGGTCCCCTCAGTGAGGATGCGGCCGGAATGGGCGATGTAGGCGCGGTCGATCAGGCCCAGGGTCTCGCGGACGTTGTGGTCGGTGATCAGCACGCCGATACCGCGCTGCTTGAGGTGCTTCACCAGATCCTGGATGTCGCCCACCGCGATCGGGTCGATGCCGGCGAAGGGCTCATCGAGCAGCATGAAGGTCGGCGACGAGGCCAGCGCCCGGGCGATCTCGCAGCGCCGCCGCTCACCGCCCGACAGGGCGATCGAGGGCGACTTGCGCAGCCGCGCGATGTCGAACTCCTCGAGCAGGGAATCGAGCTTGCGGGCCCGCACCTTGCGGTCGGGCTCGGCCACTTCGAGCACCGCGCGGATGTTGTCCTCGACGGTCAGCCCGCGGAAGATCGAGGCTTCCTGCGGCAGGTAGCCGATGCCGAGGCGCGCCCGCTGATACATCGGTAGATGGGTGATCGGCAGGCCATCCAGGGTGATGTGGCCGCGATCGGCCACCACCAGACCGGTGATCATGTAGAAGATCGTGGTCTTGCCGGCGCCGTTGGGCCCGAGCAGCCCGACCGCCTCGCCGGTGCGGACCGTGAGCCCGGCCTCGTGCACGACGGTGCGGGCGCCGTAGCTCTTGCGCAGGCCGCGCACGCTGAGGATCCCGGGTCCGCCCTCTTCCGCGGCGGCGACTTCGTCGGCATCCGCGACAGGCGGGCTCGCGCGACGGCCGAACAGGCGACCGAGCAGTGTCGGGCGGCCCGCCGCGTCCTGCGGCTCCGCCCGGAACGCAACCGCGCCGCTCAATTGACCTGCGCCCGCGGCTTGACCGGCGGCTGAGCGCAGCCCTTCCCCTTGCCATCCTTGGCGTCGGCCTTCTCGCCGGGCACGAACAGCGCCGAGACGCGGCCGCCAGCCACCGGATCCATGTTCGCGCGCCCGGTGCCCATGTCGTAGACCAGCCGCTGGCCGCGGGTGACGTTCTGGCATTGGCTCAGCACGACGTTGCCGGTGAGCACGATGCGCTTGGCGTCCTGATCGAACACCGCGTGATCGCCGGTGGCGACCTGGTCCTTCTGGACCACCGTGACCGGACCGGCGCAATCGACCTTCTGAATGCCGTTCTCGGCCGGATTCTTCGGCGCCGGCGCCTCGTCGGCGGTGTCCGCAGCCTTGCCGTCCGCATCCTTGCTCGCGGAGGCCTTGCCGGCGCCGTCCTTGCCGCGCTTGTAGTAGACCGTCATGGTCGAGCAGCGGATCGTGCTCTCCCCCTGCACGGCCACGACGTTGCCGACGAACACCGCCCGGTTCTCCCGGTCGAACACGTCGAGGCGGTCGGCGTCGATCTTGATCGGATCCTTGCCGCCGCCGCCGATATTGCCGAAGGGCGAGTCCTTCTTGGCCGGCTTCTCGGCCAGCGCGGGGCCGGCGAGTGCCAGGCAACCGGCCAGGGCCACGCAGAGGGTTGCGCGCGCGCTCATCGGCCGGTTTCCGCGGGCTCGGCGTTCGAGGTCAGGATGCGCGGGGGCGCCTTGTCGGCCGGGTCGTCGTTCGCGATCACGACATGCACGTTCCCGACGAAGGAGATCCGCTTGCCGTTCTCGACCACGTCGAGGGCGTTGGCGTTCACGGTGGCGCGCGGGGTCGAGACGGTGACCGGCTCCTGGGAGCTCACCGAGCCGGTCTTGAACACCACGGCGGCCGAGCGCAGGCGCGCTTCCTCGCCCTTGTCGGTCCAAATGCGGATGTCGTCTTTGAGGTCGAGCGCCTCGCGGGCGGTGTCGAACAGACCAGAGGCCGCCGAGAGTCGGGCGACGCCACCCTGATCGTCGGTGGCGAGGTGGCCGCGCATCCGCTCCAGCTCGATCAGGCTCGGCTTGCGCACATCCTGCAGGGCAGCATCGGCCGTCACCTCGTACCCGCGGTTGCCCTGGCGGAAGCCCGCGAGCCGGGGGTTCTCCATGCGGACCTTGGAGCCGGCCACCGTCACGGGGCCGACCGAGACTCCCGGCAGGCTCGTCCCGAACGGATTGAACAGGTACGCGAGCAGCAGCGCCACCGCGCCGCCCGCAGCGACCGGGATGAGTCGGCGCATCGTGCGCACGCGGCCGCTGTGGCGGTACGCCCGGGCGTGAGCCCGCGTGCGTGCCGCCAAGACCGCCTGTCCGTTGCCGGCTTGAGCCTCGACCGGGTTCATGCAGCGTCCGTGAGGCGCGCAGGCCGCGCGCGAGTGAGGAATCGGCTCAGACGCCTGCGGCCCCCACCGCGCCCGCGCCTCCGGTCGGGAAATGGTCCCGACCAGTGGCGAAGTTATGGCTCGCCCGTTTCGGAATGATCAACCGAACTTAGAAACTTTCGACGCCGATGTGCGTGAGCACACACGCACATCGTGAAGCATCGTGGGCGCGAAGAGCCCGGCGCCGCGGCTCGGGCGGATGCCGGGCCGCGACCGGACCGTCAGCGCGAAGTGCTTCGGGCTGCGGCCAGCGCCGCCGCGATGGTCCGGGCGAAGGCCGCCGGATCGCGGGGGCTGTCGCCGTCCTGGATCCGGGCGAGATCAAGCAGCGTGCCCGCTTCCTGGGGGATCTCCGATTCGGCAGAGGCCGCAAGCGCCCGGATCAACGGATGACGCGGGTTGATCTCCAGCACCGGCTGCCCGGCACCGCCGCGGCCGGCCCGGCGCATCAGCCGCTGCATCTGCAGGTCGGGTCCAGCAGTACCGGCCGAGAGCACCACGGCCGAGTCCACCAGCCGGTCGGTGGTGCGCACGTCCGAGACCTCACCGGCCAGCGCCACCTTCACAGCCGCCACGAAGGCGTCGATGCCTTCCGGCGCCTCCGGCTGCTCACCCTCAGGTGCGAATTTCGACAGGTCGAGGCCGCCCTTGGTGATCGACTTGAGCGGCTTCTCCTCGAAGTTGCCGAGCTGGTCGGGCCAGAAGGCATCGACGTGGTCGGAGAGCAGCAGCACCTCCAGGCCCCGGGCCCTGAAGCCTTCGAGCTGCGGCGACGATTTCAGCGCCTCGGCATCGTCGGCCACGAGGTAGTAGATCGCCTCCTGGCCGTCCTTCATGCGGGCCACGTAGTCCGGCAGGGAGGTCCAGCCGTCCTCGGCCGAGGAGCGGAAGCGCAGAAGGGGCGCGATCTCGCCGCGGCGCTCGAAATCCTCGTAGATGCCCTCCTTGAGCACCGCGCCGAAATTCTCCCAGAAGTTCTGGTAGCTCTCGGCATCCTTGGCGCGGGTGGTCAGCTCGGACACGACGCGGCCCGTGACGGCGCGTCGGATCCGGGCGAGCGCCGGCGTCGATTGCAGCATCTCACGGGAGACGTTGAGCGGCAGGTCCTCGGTGTCGACGACGCCCTGGACGAAGCGCAGCCACGGCGGCAGCAACTCGGCCTCGTCGGTGATGAACATCCGGCGGACGTGGAGGCGGACCTTGCTCTGCCGGTCGTTCTCCAGCGCCTGGAACGGCTTAGCGCCGGGCACGAACAACAGCGCAGAGAATTCCAGCTGGCCCTCGGCGCGCCAGTGCAGGGTCGCCCACGGCTTGTCGAAGTTCATCCCGAGGGCGTGGTAGAACGCCTCGTACTGTTCCTCGGTCACCTCGGATTTCGGCTTGCGCCAGAGCGCGGTGCCCTGGTTGGCCGATTCGTCCTTGCCATCCCGCGCAATGGCGATCGGCACGGTGATGAAGTCGGCCCATTTCCGCACGAGGTGATCGAGGCGGTAGGGTTCGAGGTACTCGTCGGCGTCCGCCTTGAGGTGCAGTACGATGTCGGTGCCGGGCTCAGGCCGGGTCGCGGGCTCCAGGGTGTAGCTGCCCTGGCCCTCGGACGCCCAGGTCCAGGCCTCGTCGCTGCCGGCCCGGCGCGACGTGACCGTGACCCGGTCGGCGACCATGAAGGCCGAGTAGAAGCCGACGCCGAACTGGCCGATCAGGCTCGGACGATCCTCGGCCTTGGCCGCATCCAGCGTCTGCGAGAAGGCCCGCGTCCCGGAGCGGGCGATGGTGCCGAGGTTGGACGCCAGATCCTCCTTGGTCATGCCGATGCCGGCATCCGAGACGGTCAGGGTGCGCGCCTCCTTGTCGGGCACGATCCGGACCTTGGCGTCCGGCGGCAGGGCGCTCACCGCCGAGGTCAGCGCCTCGAACCGGCGCCGGTCCATGGCGTCGGCGGCGTTGGCGACGAGTTCGCGCAGGAAGATCTCGCGGTCGGAATAGAGCGCGTGCACGACGAGGTCGAGGAGTCGACCCACCTCCGCCCCGAATTCGTGCCGCTCAATCGTCTCGCTCACGGGCAATGCCTCCGCGTAGGGGAAAATGCGGTGGCGATATGCCCGCCCGGCCGGCCGTTTTCAATGAGGCGGCGACGGGTTCGGCGGGACGCGCGCGGCTCAGATCTCGATTTCTGTTCCCACTTCCACGATCTGCCGGGTCGGCAGGCAGAAATGGGCGCCGGTGCGCTCGGCGTTGCGCTTCAGGAAGGCGAACAGCCCCTGGCGCCACAGCGCCATGCCGGGCTTGGCCGACGGGATGACCACCTCGTGGCCGACGAAGAAGGTCAGGTCCTCCAGGTATTCCGGCGGGAGCAGGCCGCTCCTCACGGCGCATTGCAGGCCTTCGGGGATCGAGGCGGTCTGCATGAAGCCGTAGCGCAACACGACGCGCTCCATCCCGGGGGTGTATTGCGAGATCGCCTTACGGATGCCTTGCGCGACCAGGGTCACCTGTGCCCGCTGCTCGGCGGGGATCATCGGCGCCTCCTCGTAGATCACGGTGATCAGCAGGATGCGCTCGTGCAGGCATCGGCTGCGTTCGACCAGCCGGCCCAGGGCCATGGGGATGCCCTCGGTGGCTGCGGTGAGGAAGGCCGCGGTTCCCGGCAGCGTGACCGGAGGGTGCGACGCGAGGCGGGCCAAGAACGTCGCCTCAGGCTGGCGCATGGTCTCGCGCACCGCCTCGAGAACGTGGTTGCCCTTCATCCAGGTCAGCATCAGGAACGCGACCGCCGCGGCCAGTACCAGGGGAAACCAGCCACCCTCGAACAGCTTCACGCTGTTGGCCGCGAAGAACAGGGCGTCGATGGCCAGGAAGAAGCCGTTGACCGCCACGACCAGGATCGGGTTGTAACCCCAACGCAGGGCGATCAGGGCGGCCAGCAGGGTGGTGATGCCCATCAGCGCCGAGACCGCGATGCCGTAGGCGCCGGCCAGCGCATCGGAGGAGCCGAACACCACCACGGCCGTGAGGGTGCCGATGGCGAGCAGCCAGTTCACCGCCGGCACGTAGATCTGGCCGCGCTCGTCCTGATCGGTGTGGACCACCCGCATCATCGGCATGAAGCCGAGCTGGATCGATTGCTGGGTCAGCGAGTAGACGCCCGAGATCACCGCCTGCGAGGCGATGACGGTGGCCATCGTGGCCAGCGCCACCAGCGGGTAATGCGCCCAGTCGGGGGCCAGCAGGTAGAACGGGTTCTCGATCGCGCCCGGGTCGGCGAGCAGCAGGGCGCCCTGCCCGCAATAGTGGATCAGCAGGGCCGGCAGCACCAGGCCGAACCAGGCCGCGCGAATCGCCGGGGCGCCGAAATGGCCGAGATCGGCGTACATCGCCTCGCCGCCGGTAACCGCCAGGAAGGCCGCGCCCAGCATCATGAAACTCACGTGCCAGCCGGCATGGGCCAGGAAGTCCACGGCCCGCCACGGATTGACCGCCCCCAGGATCTCCGGCGCCCGCAGGATGCTAGGGATCGCCAGCAGGACCAGCACCGTGAACCAGACGAGCATCACCGGACCGAACACCCGGCCGATCGCCGCCACGCCCTTGTGCTGCACGGCGAACAGCGCGACCAGGATCACCAAGGTGATCGGCACCACGAACGGTGTCAGCACCGGCGCATCGATCTTCAGCCCCTCGATCGCCGAGAGCACCGAGATCGCCGGGGTGATCGCGCCGTCGCCGTAGAGCAAAGCCGCGCCGACGAGGCCGACCACCAGGAGCACGGCCTTCCACGTGCCGGGCTGCGCCTGCCGGGCGCCCAGCAGCGCCAGCATGGCGACGATGCCGCCCTCGCCCCGGTTGTCCGCGCGCAGGATCAGCACCGCGTATTTCAGCGACACGATGAGGATCAGCGACCACAGGATCAGCGACACGGCCCCGAGCGCCGCAGCCGGCACCGCGGCGCCTCCGGCGGTGGCCGCCTTCACGGCCTCCTTGAAGGCGTAGAGCGGGCTGGTGCCGATATCCCCGTAGACGACGCCGAGCGCCCCTATCATCAGCGCGGGCCCGGGCCCGTGCCGAACGGCGCCCGGCTTTCGCGCCACCGGCGCAGCAGGCAGAACGACCGCAGGACCAGCCGCGGGACTGAAGACTTGGCGCACGGGCGTATCCAGTCGAGGGCGGCACTGACGTGCGCGACCTTAGCAAGCCGGATGCGGTGCGAAAGACTTGATCCGTCGCCGCCACCAACACGGTGAAGACTTGTCACCCAAACGTGATGACGGCCGCATGAAGCGCGCGGCCCCCTCCCCCGCACATCGGGAGAGGGTTCTGTCGATCAGGCGGCGTCCAGCCCCAGGTCGATGATCGCCGCCGAGTGGGTGATCCAGCCGCAGGAGATCAGGTCCACGCCCGAGGCCGCGACCGCGCCCACGGTCTCGCGGGTGATGCGGCCGGAGGCTTCCGAGAGGGCGCGGCCGTCGATCATCGCCACGGCGCGGGTCAGCAGGTCGGGGCCCATATTGTCGAGGAGGACCGCATCCACGCCGACCGAGAGGGCTTCCTCGAGCTGCTCCAGGCTATCGACCTCGCACTCGATTTTCACGAGGTGGCCGGCCCGTGCGCGGGCCCGCTGGATCGCCGGCACGATGCCGCCAGCCACCGCAACGTGGTTGTCCTTGATCAACACCGCATCGTCGAGGCCGAAGCGGTGGTTCGAACCGCCCCCGGCCCGCACGGCGTGCTTCTCCAGCGCGCGCAGGCCCGGCGTCGTCTTGCGGGTGCAGACGATCGAGGCCTTGCCGTGCGGGCGAGCCGCCTCCACGAGGCCGTTCGTCGCCGTCGCGACACCCGACATCCGGCAGAGCAGGTTCAGGGCGACGCGCTCGGCGGTCAGGATCGCCCGGGCCGGGCCGTCGAGGCGCAACACCACGTCGCCGGGCGCGACCCGGGCCCCGTCGCCGCGCTCGACCGTCACGGTCACGGCCGGGTCGATGAGCGCGAACGCGATCGCGGCGGCGTCAATGCCGGAGATCACCCCGTCCTGGCGGGACGCGATGACGCCGCGCATCCGCTCGCCGGGCGGCACGATCGCGTCGGTGGTGATGTCGCCGGCCCGGCCGAGATCCTCGATCAGGGCGGCACGCACCACCGGCTCCACCAGGAGCCGCGGCAAGGGCAGGATCTCTTCGGTCAGGACCGATTGCGTCATGATGCCAACTCCGTCCCGGCGGTCGTGGTCTCGCGGTACGCGGCGTTCAGCGTGGCGAGCGTCGTGTCCGTGTGGGCTGCCGGGGCGACATGCGGAAAGTCGCTGCGCCAGTGGGCGCCGCGGCTCTCCCGGCGGGTGAGCGCTCCGCGGGCGATCATCAGCGCCACCAGGGCGGCGTCGCAGGTCTCGCTGTGAGCTTCGAGCGTGGCGACCGCCTGCTCGAGGCCGGCGGCATCGCGGACCACGCCGACCTGGGCCTCCATGAGTCTGCGGATCGACGACAGATCCGCGACCGAACGGGGAGCCATCGTCTCGGGTGCGACCGCGCCTGGAAGCGGCGCGTCGAGGGCGTCGGCGATGAAGCCGGCATAGGCGAGCCCTTCCAGCAGGGAATTGCTAGCAAGCCGGTTCGCACCGTGGAGGCCCGTGGAGGAGACCTCGCCGCAGGCATAGAGGCCCGGCACCGACGTGGCTCCGTGCGCATCCACCTTCACGCCGCCCATGTGGTAGTGCGCCGCCGGGCGGACCGGGATCGGCTGAACGGCAGGATCGATGCCGGCGGCGGCACACAGGCCGGCCACCGTCGGGAACCGCTTCGGCATCGCGGCCCCGAGGGCGCCGCGGGCATCGAGATAGACCGTGCGGCCGCGTTGGAGCGCCTGGAAGATGCCCCGGGCAACCACGTCGCGCGGGGCGAGGTCGCCGCCGGTGATTCCGGCCATGACCGCTTCGCCGGCCTCGTCGATCAGCCGGGCGCCCTCCCCGCGCAACGCCTCGGTGGCCAGCGGCATCGGGTCGGCCCCGGCCGCGATCGCGGTGGGGTGGAACTGCACGAACTCCATGTCGCGCATCACCGCCCCGGTCCGCGCGGCCAGCGCGAGCCCCCCGCCGACGGCGCCGGGCGGGTTCGTGGTCGCCGCGTAGAGGGCGCCGACGCCGCCGGTGGCCAGCACCACGGCGCGCGCCAAGATGCGGAACCGGGCGCCGTCGCGCTCGGCCACGATGCCGGCGACCGCGCCGCGCGTGTCCCGCAGCAGGTCGCAGGCACGGGCTTCGACCACCTCCACAGACGGCGTGGCCAGGACCGCGCGCACCAATCCTTCGAGGACGCGGGCCCCGGTGGCATCACCGCCCGAGCGGACGATGCGGCGGCGGCCATGCGCCGCCTCCAGGCCGAGCGCCAGGGCGCCATCCTCGGTGCGATCGAACGGGACGCCGATCCGCACCAGCCAGTCGATCAGCCCCGGGCCCGCCTGGGCGACCCGGAGCGCCACGTCGGGCTCGGTCAGCCCGGCGCCCGCGGCTACGGTATCGGCGGCGTGGAGAGACGCCGCGTCGTCGGCGCCGACCGAGGCGGCGATGCCGCCCTGGGCCCAGCCGGTAGCGGTGCCGAGGCCCAGGGCCGAAGCGGTGATCAGCGTCACGGGGCGCGGCGCGAGCCGCAACGCGACGCTGAGGCCGGCGACGCCGCCGCCGACCACGACGATGCGGTCGGCCATGTTGGGAGTGACGGCGTTCATCGTCAGCGCACCAGCAGCATGCGCTCGACCGCCGCCCGGGCGCGGTCGGCCAAGGCGGGATCGACGGTAACCTCGTGGGTCAACGTCTCCAGGGCCCTGCGGATGTTGCTCAGGCTCATCCGCTTCATGTGCGGGCACATGTTGCAGGGCTTGATGAACTCGATGTCCGGGTTTGCCGCCGCGATGTTGTCGGCCATGGAGCACTCGGTCACCAGGACGACCTGGCTCGGGCGCTTCTGCAGCACGAAATCCATCATCATCGCGGTGGAACCGGAGAAGTCCGATTCGGCCACGACGTCGGGCGGGCATTCCGGGTGCGCGATCACCGTGACGCCGGGATAGCTGTCCCGCACGTCGCGGATGTCGGCGGGCGTGAAGCGCTCGTGCACCTCGCAATGGCCAGCCCAGGTCAGGATTTCGACCTCGGGAACCTCGGCCTGAACGTTCTGGGCCAGGAACTCGTCCGGGATCATCAGGACCCGGGGCGCGTTCAGCGACCGCACGACGGCCACGGCGTTGCCGCTCGTACAGCACAGGTCCGATTCGGCCTTCACGGCGGCCGACGTGTTCACGTAGGTCACGATCGGCACGCCCGGGTATTTGGCCCGCAGGCCGCGCACGTCGGCGGCCGTGATCGAATCGGCCAGCGAGCAGCCCGCGCCCATGTCGGGAATCAGTACGGTCTTGCTCGGGTTCAGGAGCTTGGCGGTCTCGGCCATGAAGTGGACGCCGGCCAACACGATCACGTCGGCATCGACATTCACCGCCTCGCGCGCCAGCGCCAAGCTGTCGCCGACGATGTCGGCCACCGTGTGGAAGATCTCCGGCGCCTGGTAATTGTGCGCCAGGATCACCGCGTTGCGCTCGCGCTTCAGCCGCAGGATCGCCTCGATATCGGGGGCGAGCGCCGGCCATTCGATTGCTGGAACGTGACGGCTGACACGGGCGTAGAGTTCCGGCAGCGGCAGGCCTGGAACCAACGTACGGGAGACGGGTGACACGGTCGCCGTCATGGCGTCCTCCATTATGCTCAGTTTGAGCATTGTGCCGTCTAACTTATGGGCGCCGCACCCGTCTGTCTAGATATGCTAGCCTTGAGCATAAATCTTTTGCGGCGCAGTGTTATGCTGCGGCGCAAAAGGGCTCGTGCGCTCAGCAGAAGGTCGCAGGATCGGGCCCGATCCGCCCGTCGGGCCGGTCGAGGGCGGCGATCTGGGTCATCTCCTGATCGCTGAGCGCAAAGTCGAACACCGAGACGTTCTCGACGATGCGCTCGGGTCGGGCGGTCTTCGGGATCGCGACGCAGCCGATCTGCACCTGCCAGCGCAGCACCACCTGGGCCGGGCTCCTGCCGTGCGCCTGGGCGATGGCGACGATGACCGGGTCGTTCAGCTCCTTGCCCTGGCCGAGCGGGCTCCACGACTCGGTGACGATTGTGTGCCGGGCATCATCGGCGCGGGGCTCCTTCCGCTGGAAATGCGGGTGGAGTTCGATCTGGTTGACGGCTGGCGCGACGCCGGTCTCGCCGATCAACGTGACGATGTGCTCCGGGGTGAAGTTCGAAACCCCGATCGACTTCGCGCGGCCTTCGTCGCGCAGCTGGATCATGGTCCGCCAGCTCTCCACGAACAGGCGCCGCTGCGGACAGGGCCAATGGATCAGGTAGAGGTCGACATAATCCTGGCCGAGACGCTTGAGGCTCTCGTCGAAGGCCTGCCGCGTCGCATCCCGGCCCTGGCGGTCGTTCCACAGTTTGGTGGTGAGAAACACGTCTTCGCGCGGGACCGACGATGCGCGGATACCACGGCCGACGCCTTCCTCGTTGCCGTAGGCGGCGGCGGTGTCGATCAGGCGATACCCGGCCCTGAGCGCGTGGCCGACGAGATCGGGCGCCTGTGACTCCGATAATTGCCAGCATCCGAAGCCGATCTGCGGGATGCGACGCCCGTCGTTGAGCGGCAAGGTCGGGATTGTGACGGCCATACTGAGCACTCCGGACGAGGTGTTGCGCCCGCGTCACCTGGATCGAGCCGAGGGATCGACCAGGGTTGAAATCTGACGCCCCGGGGAATGGCCGCGGTGAAGGGGCGCAGTCTGGACCGGATCTAATTTACGGACGCTGACGTTGGGACACTGAATTCCAGGCTGCGCTTCGCCGTGAGCGTCGCGCATGGGCGGGATAGCAGCATGACAGACGACACTCCGACGAAGCCGTTCGCTCTCACGCGGCGTGCTGTCGTGGAAGGCTGCGCCGCAGCCGGGGCATTCGGCGCCCTCGGCTTCCGGGCGGCGGCCGCCGCGACCGCGGCCCCCGGCGATCTGGCCGCGCAGACGATGCCTGTGCGCCTCACGATCAACGGCGAGGCGCGCGATTTGGTCCTGGACACGCGCACGACCCTGCTCGACGCCCTGCGCGAGCACCTGGCCCTCACCGGCACCAAGAAGGGCTGTGACCATGGTCAGTGTGGTGCCTGCACGGTGCTGGTGGATGGCCGGAGGATCAATTCCTGCCTGACGCTCGCAGCGATGCACGACGGTGACGCGGTCACGACGATCGAGGGACTGGCGACCGGGGACACGCTCCATCCGATGCAGGCCGCCTTCATCGCGCATGATGGCTTCCAGTGCGGCTATTGCACGCCCGGTCAGATCTGCTCCTCGGTGGGCATGCTGAGCGAGGCGAAGGCCGGATGGCCCAGCCACGTCACCGAAGACGTCGCGTCCACCCCGAGCCTCAGCGACGACGAGATCCGGGAGCGGATGAGCGGCAACATCTGCCGCTGCAGTGCCTATCCGAACATCGTCGCGGCGATCCGCGATACCGCCGCCAGAAACCTCTGAGGGGGCGGACATGAAGGCTTTCACGTACGAGCGTCCGGCCACCGTGCAGGACGCAGCCAAGCTTGCGGCCGAGCGGCCGAACGCGAAGTTCATTGCGGGCGGCACCAATCTGCTCGACCTGATGAAGCTTCAGATCGAGACCCCGGCGACGCTGATCGACGTCAACCGGCTGCCCCTCGACAAAGTCGAAGCGACGCCGGAGGGCGGCCTGCGCATCGGCGCACTGGTGCGCAACGCCGACCTCGCCGCGGACGTGCGCGTGCGCAAGGATTACGCGGTTCTGGCGAAGGCCCTGCTGGCCGGCGCCTCGGGCCAGCTGCGCAACAAGGCGACCACCGCCGGCAACCTGCTGCAGCGTACGCGCTGCTATTATTTCTACGACACCGCGATGCCCTGCAACAAGCGCGAGCCCGGCTCCGGCTGCTCCGCGATCGGCGGGTTCAACCGGATCATGGCCGTGCTGGGCGCCAGCGAGGCCTGCATCGCCACCAACCCGTCCGACATGAATGTCGCGATGCGGGCGCTGGATGCCTCCATCGAGACCATGGATCCGGCCGGGCAGGCGCGGACCATCCCGATCGCCGACTTCCACCGGCTGCCGGGCGACACGCCGCAGATTGAGAACGACCTGCGCAAGGGCGAGATCATCACCGCGGTGACGCTGCCGAAGCCGGTGGCCGGTCAGCACATCTACCGCAAGGTCCGCGACCGGGCGTCCTACGCCTTCGCGACCGTGTCGGTGGCCGCGATCATCACGGGTGCCGAGGGCGGTAAGCCGACGGCGGCGCGACTCGCTTTCGGTGGCCTGGCGCACAAGCCCTGGCGCGTGGCCGAGGCCGAGGAGGCGCTGGTACGGACCGGCTCCGCCGATGCCGCCGCCGACGCGGTGCTGAAGGGCGCCCGCGGCTACGGCGCCAACGACTTCAAGATCCCGCTGACGCGGCGGACCCTGCGCGCCGTCATGGCGCAGGCGACCCGCGCGTAGAGAACCCGGCAAGGACAAGTCCCATGGAGATGAACCAGCCGATCGGCCGGACGCCCCTCGACGACCGTCCCGACTGCCTCGTCGGTAAACCGCTGGACCGGGTCGACGGACCGCTGAAGGTCACTGGGCACGCGCCCTACGCCTACGAGACCAGGGCGCTCAAGAACCCCGCCTACGGTTACATCGTCCCGGCGACCATCGCGGCCGGCACGATCCGGGCGATCGACGCCGAGGCCGCGCGCCGAGCCCCGGGGACGATCCTTGTCCTGACCCACGAGAACGTGCCGGAGCAGGGTGAGAAGAAGGAGCAGGTCTGGCCGCAGCTCCAGGGCACCGACATCAAGTTCTACGGGCAGCCCGTGGCGTTCGTGGTCGCTGAGACCTTCGAGCAGGCCCGGGCCGCCGCCATGCTGGTCAAGGTCCGCTACGATGCGGCCAAGCCCAAGGCGCTGCTGAAGGACAACATGGCGGCGGCCTACGAGCCGAAGCCGGTCAACTCGCCCCCGGACTCGAAGCTCGGCGATTTCGATGCCGCCTTCGCGGCGGCACCCGTGAAGCTCGACGTGGAATACACCACGCCGCCGCAGATCCACGCCCAGATGGAGCCGCACGCCACGATCGCCTCCTGGGAGGATGACGGCGTGGTGCTGCACACCGCCAACCAGATGCCGAACCGCGGCCAGAAGGCCCTCGGCTCGGTGCTCAAGCTGCCGCCCGAGAAGGTGCGGATCGTCAGCCCGTATATCGGCGGCGGCTTCGGTGCCAAGCTGCAGGTGCAGCCCGAGGCGACCCTGGCGATCCTGGCCTCCAAGGTGATCCGTCGGCCCGTGAAGGTCGCGATGACCCGGCAGCAGGAATTCCACGTCGCGACCCACCGCACGGACACGATCCAGCGGATTCGCCTGGGAGCCGACAAGGACGGACGTCTCTCGGCGATCGGGCACGAATCCTGGTCCGACACCGCAGAGGGCGACGGCTTCTTCGAAACGTCCGCCAACGTCACCCGCTCGCTCTACGCGGCGCAGAACCGGGTGACGCGCCATCGGCTCGTCAACCTGAACATGCCGATCGCCTCGGCCATGCGCGCGCCGGGTGAGGCCGTGGGGCAGCTCGCCTTCGAATGCGCCATGGACGAGTTGGCCGAGCACCTGAAGATCGACCCCGTCGAGCTGCGGGTGCGCAACGAGCCCGCCGAGGACCCCGAGAAGAAGGTGCCGTTCTCGACCCGCCAGCTCGTGCCCTGCATGCGCGAGGGCGCCCGCCTGTTCGGCTGGGAGAAGCGGCAGGCGGCGGGCAGCCGGCGCGAGGGCAACTGGCTCGTCGGCATGGGCATGTCGGCCGCCGCCCGGCTCAATCCGCTGATGCCGTCCTCGGCCAAGGTGCGGCTTGGGCCCGACGGGGTGCTGGTCGTGCGCATGGCCATGACCGATCCCGGCACCGGCACCTACACGATCCTGACCCAGATCGCCGGCGAGATGCTGGGGCTTCCGGTCGAGCGTGTCCGGGTCGAGATGGGCGATACCGACTTCCCGTTCGCGTCCGGCTCGGGAGGCTCGTTCGGGGCCGGATCGGCTGGATCCGCGCTCTACGTCGCCTGCGACAACCTCCGGCAGGCGCTGCTGAAGGCGGGCGACCTGAACCCGGAGGGCGCGACCTTCCGGGACGGCGCCGTGACCTCGGGCAACCGCACGGAATCGCTGAAAGACCTCGCGGGCACCGGCCTGGAGGCCTCCGGCGAGATCAAGCCGGGGGAGATGAAGCAGAAATTCTCGCAGTACTCCTACGGCGCACACTTCGCGGAAGTCGGCGTCGATGCCGATACCGGGGAGATCAGGCTTCGCAGGATGCTGGGCGTCTTCACCGGCGGGCGCATCCTCAATGCGAAGACGGCGCGAAGTCAGGCGATCGGCGGCATGACCTTCGGCGTTGGCGCGGCGTTGATGGAGGATGCGGTGGTGGATTCCCGCTACAGCTTCTTCGTCAACCACGACTTGGCCGAGTACCACGTACCCGTCCACGCCGATGTGCCGGTGATCGACGCGGTGTTCCTGCCCGAACTGGACGACAAGACGAACCCGCTGAAGAGCAAGGGTCTCGGCGAGCTCGGTATCTGCGGCGCCGGGGCGGCCCTCGCCAACGCGATCCACAATGCCACCGGCATCCGGATCCGCGCGTATCCCATGACCCTCGACAAGGTGCTCAAGGGGTTCGAGGAGCAGGAGGGTCAGGCCCAACGCCGGACCTGACGCGCTCCGCATCGGCGCTGGCCTCACCCGAGGTTGACGGGCGGCGCGCCGATGCGGGACACCCGGGCAAAACCCAAGATGCGGGGAACGCCCTTTGTCCGACGCCCTCCGGCTCCATGATCATCGCCATCCCCCGGCCCGCTTCAACGCGGCCCGGTACTGCCTGGCGGAGAATGCGCGGCTGCGCCCAGACAAGACCGCGCTGGTGCTGGTCGGCGACGGCACCGCGAGCCGGCTCAGCTTCGGCGATGTCGACCGCGCGGTGCGCAGCATCGCGGCGGGGCTGCTCGGGCTCGGGCTGACGCCCGGCGACCGGGTGATGATCCGGATGGGCAACGAGGCCGATTACGTCCTGATCTACTTCGGCGCCCTAGCGGCCGGCCTGGTGGCCCTGCCGTCCTCGCCCCAGCTGACCGAGGGCGAAGCCGAATTCCTGATGGAGAATTCCGGCGCCCGGGCGATCGTGGTCGGCGGCGGCTGCGCGGTGCCGCCCGCGGCCCTGGGCAGCCGCATCCTGCTCGACGCCGCCGCGATCACCGCCCTGAAGGGCACCGCCCCGCTTCCGGACTACGCCGACACCGCCGCAGACGACCCGGCGATGCTGATCTACACCTCCGGCACGACCAGCCGGCCCAAGGGGGTGCTCCATGCCCACAGGGCCGCCCATGGCCGCTGGCCCATGGTCGAGCACTGGATCGGGCTCGGCGAGTCCGACGTGATGCTGCATGCCGGCACCATGAACTGGACCTACACGCTGGGCGTCGGCCTGAGCGATCCGTGGTCGGTGGGCGCCACCGCGGTGCTCTACAACGGCCCCCGCGACCCGTCGGTCTGGCCGCGCCTGATCGCGGAATACCGCGCCACCCTGTTCGCGGCGGTCCCGACCCTCTACCGCCAGATCCTGAAGTACGGCGCCCTCGAAAGCCACGACCTGTCGAGCCTGCGCCACGGCTGCACCGCCGGCGAGCCGCTGTCGATCGAGCTGCTCGAGGCCTGGACCCGCGCCACCGGCAAGCCCCTCTACGAGGCGCTCGGGATGAGCGAGATCTCGACCTACATCTCCAGCGGGCCCACCATCCCGGTGCGCTCCGGCTCCCCGGGCCGGCCGCAGCCCGGCCGGCGCGTCGCGATCCTCCCGGTGGAGGGGGAGCCCGTGCCGCTGCCCGCCGGCGAGACCGGCCTCCTGGCGGTCCACCGCTCGGAGCCCGCGCTGATGCTCGGCTATTGGAACCGCCCCGACGAGGAAGCCGAGGTGATGCGCGGCGACTGGTTCGTCGGCGGTGACCTCGCCCGGCTCGATGCCGACGGCTACGTCTGGTTCGAGGGCCGCAACAACGACCTGATGAAGGCGATGGGCTATCGGGTCTCGCCGAACGAGGTCGAGGTCGTGCTCTCGGCCCACCCGTCCGTGGCGGAAGTCGGGGTGGCCGAGCTGCCGGTGCGCGCCGATGTCTCGGTGATCTGCGGCTTCGTGGTGCTTCAGCCCGGCGCCGACCCCGACGCCGAGGCCCTGCTCGCGTGGTGCGAGGCGCGCCTGGCCGCCTACAAGCGCCCGCGAGAGATCCGGTTCCTGGACGCGCTGCCCCGAACGGCCAACGGCAAGGTGCAGCGCAAGCGGCTGGCCGAGGCCGCGGGGTGAAGCGGCCTCTTCAAGCTCCTCTGCAGAAGGAGCACTCGTAGGCATACATCCGGAGCGCTCCGGACATCGGCCCTGTCATTCCGGGCCGGAAGCAACCGCAAACGCCCCTACAACAGCGTCCCCCGCAGGATCAGCAGCGCCACGGAGAAATAGATCACCAGCCCGGTCACATCGACCAGCGTGGCCACGAACGGGGCCGAGGCTGTGGCGGGGTCGAAGCCGATCCGTTGCAGGATGAACGGCAGCATCGAGCCGGCGAGCGAGCCGAACATCACAATCCCGATCAGGGCCGAACCCACCGTGGCGGCCACCAGCGGCCAATGCTCGCCGTAGTCGTAGAGGCCGAGCTTCTGCCAGGCCACGATCCGGATCACCGCGATGACCCCCAGGATGCTGCCCAGCACGATGCCGGTGGGCAGCTCGCGTAGCGCCACCCGCCACCAGTCGCCGAGGCGGATCTGGTGCAGGGCGAGCGCCCGGATCAGCAGAGAGGTCGCCTGCGAGCCGGAATTGCCGCCCGAGCTCATGATCAGCGGGATGAACAGGGTCAGGACGATCGCCTTCTCCAGTTCGCCCTCAAAACCCTGCATCGCCGAGGCGGTGAGCATTTCGGAGAGGAACAGCGCGCATAGCCAGCCGGCGCGCTTCCGGATCATCGTGAAGAAGCCGATATCCATATAGGGCTCGGGCAGCGCCTCCATGCCGCCGAAGCGCTGCACGTCCTGGGTCTGCTTCTCGACCATGGCGTCGATCATGTCGTCCACCGTGACAATGCCGATCAGGTGCCCGACCGCGTCGACCACGGGCAGCGCCAGCAGGTCGTATTTCGAGATCAGCCGGGCGGCCTCCTCGCGGCTCGCCGTGGGCGACACCGCCAGCGGCCGCCGCCCCGGGGCGACGCTGAGCACGTTGTCGCTCGGGTCGCCCGAGATCAGGCGGCGCAGGGGTACCGCCTTGGTCAGCGCCCGGGTGCGCGGATCGAGCACGAAGATCGCGTAGATGGTCTCGCGGGTCTTCTCGACGTGGCGGATGTGCTCCAGCGTCTGGCCCACCGTCCAGGTGCCCGGCACCGTGACGAACTCGGTGGTCATCAGCGAGCCGACCGTCTCCTCGCCGTAGGCCGACAGCCGGTCGACGGCGCCGCGGGTCTCGGCGTCGAGGCGGGCGCGCAGGTCGGAACGGCCGGGTTCCTCGATCTCCCGGAACACGTCCGTGACCCGGTCGGCCGACATGCCCGAGAGGTAGGCCGCCACCCGGTCGCGCGGCAGCATCTCGATGATGTCGGCGGCCATATCGAGTTCGGGCTGGTCCAGCACCTCGATCGCCCGATCCATCGGCAGGCCGAGGATGATCGCGGCGGCGACCTCGGGAGCCTCGTCGTTCAGGGCCTCGACGATGTCGGGGGCGCGCTCGTCCGAGAGGCGTGCGGCCAGCACGGAGGGGTCGACGCGCGCGTCGATGGGGGCGATCTCGTTCATGGCCTCGCCTCGCGGATGACGAGACGGCGCGCCGCCGGTCTTGCTGGTTGAGGGCCGCGACCGGCGGCCCACGCCGCTCACCCCGCGGCCGGGCCTCTCAGCGGCTCAGGCGGGATGACGGCGCGTCGCCGGGCACGGCAGGCACGATCGGTCTGGCACGTCGCTTCGCTGTCGATGCTGAAAGGGAGCGCGGGCCACCCGCATGGAGGCCCGACGCGGCTGCCTCGTGCCCCTACGGGAATAGTCCGTCAAGCCGAAACCACTGCGTGTTCCCAGTTCGCTTTCACGATCGCGCCGGGGCGTGGCCGAGAAGCCGCGACGGCACCCGCGCCCTACGCCCCAGCTCCCTATGAGAAATATAAGTGTTGTGCTCGCTTGTATTGCGCCCAAGATATTGCCTATATGGATCTCAGCAACAACGAGGAGAAACGCCATGGCTTGGTCCGCCCCCATCGTGTCTGAGATCTGCGTCGGCATGGAAGTCACCAGCTACGAGTCGGCCGAGATCGACACCTTCAACTGAGCAGGCCCTACCCTGGGTTGGCTCTGCGACCCGGGGAGTTAGGCCTTCTTCGTCCCATCATTTCCATTTTGGAGTCATATCATGGCTTGGTCCGCCCCCATCGTGTCCGAAATCTGCGTCGGCATGGAAGTCACCAGCTACGAGTCGGCTGAGATCGACACCTTCAACTAAGACGTCTATCGTTCGACAGAACGAAGGAAGGCGCCGCTTCAATCGAAGCGGCGCCTTTTTCATGCGCAACACACGGTCAGGATGCCGGATACCGGTCTGTCGGACATCAGGCCGCCTGATCTTCAGCTTGCGCGGCAGCTTTAAAGACCGGCTCCACCCGCCAAAGCGGCAGCGGATCCTGTACTGCTCCGATGAAGCTGGCGCGCGATAAACCGGAACGGCAACGCCAGTGGTGGTTCGAATCCATTACGCGCGGTGCAGCACAACAGTCGCACAAGTAGCGCCCATGCCCGCTCAAGGGCGCATGACCGTCTGTACTGACGCCCGACTAGGCAGATATTACGTGTGACAACAGAGATATGAGGGTTTCACAGAACCAACCCCAAATCTGTTCGTCCCGTCGATCAAGTGCAGCGTGATGCGGCTGCCACCGCACTCA
Source organism: Methylobacterium sp. WL64 (assembly GCF_008039945.1). NCBI lineage: Bacteria > Pseudomonadati > Pseudomonadota > Alphaproteobacteria > Hyphomicrobiales > Methylobacteriaceae > Methylobacterium > Methylobacterium sp. WL64. Next base: position 73,064 of record NZ_VRVA01000004.1, on the reverse strand, counting down.
GCCCTTGTGTCGACGCACTCGCGCACGCCGAACCAGTACCCACTTCCGCGGCGAGCGCTCAGAGCGTGCCGATCAGGACCAGCAGCATCGTCGTAGCGACGGTCGTGCTGATGAAGCCGCAGAGGGCAGCTGCGAAGGATGGTCCGGTGCGGTTGGCGGTGGGCGCCTGGAGGTCGGACGACAGCAGGGCGGTGGTCATCGGCGCATAACCTTGTCGGCGACGTGCGTCGCTCGTGTCGGGATGATGCTGCAGGGCCTGAACGTATGCGGTGCGTGAACGCACCCGATCAGTCGCAGCGGTTAATCTTCTTGGCGATGCGGAGACCGCGCAGCTCGCTGCGCAGGTCAATGGCCACCACGCCCTCGCCGCAGCGCTCGAAGGCGTCACGGGCGTCGTCGTAGCGGTCGCCGACCTCGTCCAGCGTATCGCAGACGCGGTCATGGTTCCCCAGCCGCGCCTCCTGACGCGCCTGGAAGCGGAGGGCGCTGGCCTCGTCCACCTTGCGCTGAGCGTCGAGGCATGCCGGCAGGGCCAGCACCGCGTTGCTCAGAGCGAGGAGAGACAGACCCCCGACCAACGCCGACTTGGCGAGGCCGGACAGGGTGGAGAAGCCGGTCTTGGGAGAGGCCGAACGGATACGCACGGGATCACTCACGGAACGGTCAATTCGGTAGCCCCGCAGGCGGGGCGCCGGGTTTCTCTGGAGCGGATCAAGTCCGCCCCCTCTCTGTCCGCTGAAACGGTGAAGCTGGCGTGAAGGTTCCGACCGGATTACGCCTTCCGACGGAGCCGTGAGGTGAGGATTGCGGAGAGTCCCACCGGGGCCGGCCCCATCGGGTCGACGCCGACATCGTACTGCTTCGGCATCGGCTTGAGCTTGCCGTGGCTGTGGCCGTGCAGGTTGAGGGCACCCCGGCCCATCCCGTTCCAGGTCCGGAACGCGTAGTGGCACAGCACCACCATCCGGTCGTCGACCACGCGTTCGGCGTAATGGCGCACCGAGGCCCAACCGGGTGCTGCGAGGGTGTCGGGGCCGTCGTTGTTGCCCACGATCAGGTGCTTTTCGCCGTTGAGCCCGTCGAGGATCTCGCGGATCCGCGCACCGCTCGGGCCGAGGGCGAAGTCCCCGAGGTGCCAGACTGTGTCGCCGGGCGCGACCGCGGCGTTCCAGGCGGCGATCAGGCCGGCATCGTGGGCGTCCAGATCCGGGTAGGGCCTGTGGTCGAACCGCAGGGCGCGCAGGTCGCCGAAATGGGTATCGCCCGTGAAGAAGGTGGCCACCTGTGCGATCCCTCAGCGTTCGTCCCGATGTCCATACGACCGACCATGGCGATGGCCATCGGAAACCACATCGGGTGCGGCCGACCCCGCGTTCACGCCGCGGGATCGGCAGGACCTGCGCCGTGCGAAATCCTCAGGCCGCCAGCTGCCGGGTGCCGTGGCCGCCTTCCTGGATCTCCTCGACGATCTTCGCGCAGAAGGCATCGAGGTCGCCTGGGTTGCGGCTGGTGACGACGCCTTGGTCGGTCACGACCTCCCGGTCGTGCCAGCGGCCGCCGGCGTTGATCACGTCGGTTCGGATGGACGCGAACGAGGTCATGTCGCGGCCCTTGGCCGCGCCGGCCTCGATCAGTAGCCACGGCGCGTGACAGATGGCGGCGACCACCTTGCCGGAGGTGAAAAAGCTCCGGATCACCTCAAGCGCCTTGGGCTCGAGCCTCAGCTTGTCGGGATTAATCTGGCCGCCCGGAAGCACCAGGGCGTCGTAGTCGGCAGGATCGACGCGCTCGAGATCGATGTCGACCGCGACCTCCTTGCCCCAGTCGGTCTTGTCCCAGCCGCGGATCGTGCCCTTGCTCTCGCGCGATTGCGGTGCGGACACCGCGACCGAGGCGCCAGCGTCGGCCAGCTTGGCTTGCGGAACGGTCAGTTCGCTCTCCTCGAAGCCGTCCGTTGCGAGGATCAGGATCTTGGCCTGGCGGATATCGGGCATGGCGAGCCTCCTTCTGGGGGTTTGCCCGGACAACCGAGGTCGATTGGCCGTGTTCCGATGGCGGCGGATCGCGAGGCCGTCGCCTGGAACCGCCGGAGAATCGGCCCGTTGGTCCGGCATCCCGAAAACCAACAGGAGACCGCCATGACCAATCCAGGCCTCCCCGAGCCTACGCCCGGCGATCTGCCGCCTCCGCCGCCTACGCCCGATGAGGAGCCGGATATCGGTCCGACCGGGCCGCGCTCGCCCTATCCCGTGAACGATCCCGGCATCGGCGAGCCGGGCGGGCCGGGCTCGGAGCCCGATGTCTTCCCGGGTGCGCCCACCGACCCTGGAACCCGGATGTAATCGACCCGGATGTGATCAATGGCCGCCGTGTGAGGTGCGTACGTCGCGCGGCGCGCTGAGGATCTCGGAGAGGCTCGTCACCACGTGGCGGGCCTCTTCGTCCGTCAGGCGCAGCTGGAACGGCGGCAACGCGCCCGCCTGGAGCGCAACGACAGCCTGGCCCTCCTCGTCGGTGCCGATCTCGATCGCCGAGGACGTCACGTCCAGCATGGCGATCTCCTCGTCGCCCAGGCCATCGCCCAGGTCCGGCTCGTCCGTGTCGTCGATGGCCGTGAGAAGCTGGCCGACGGCGCGCACCAGCGCGCGCGCGGCGCGGGCATCCATCACCACCGCCGTCGCCTGATCGTCCTTCTGAAAGGACAGCTGGATGTTCGCACCGTCCAGCGAGACCGAAATGCCTGCCATGTATCGCCCGGGAGCCTCGCGCCTTAACTGCCTGTCCGCGTTCCGTATATGCATCGGGCCCGGCGGAAATCCCAGGGGGCGTCACGCCGCCGCGCCGGCCCAGTCGCGGCCTGCGACGCAGAAGTTGTGCCCGAAACGCCTTGTTGCCGCCGCAGCCAACGCCTAAATAGAGCCTCGGGGGGCTTACCCACCGAGACCGGTGCTTTTTAACGCCCAGCGTCTCGCGCCCTGCCACACTGGCCAACCCAGCAAGACCGTGGTGCATCGCGCGGCTTTTTCGCCGTGCGCATGGCCTATGGACGACGAGGTATCCTACGTGAACACCGGCACTGTGAAGTGGTATAACGAGACCAAGGGCTACGGCTTCATCCAGCCCGATGACGGCGGCAAGGACGTTTTCGTTCACATCTCCGCTGTAGAGCGGGCTGGGATGCGCAACTTGGTCGAGGGCCAGCGGCTCTCGTACGAGATCCTGACGGACAAGCGCAGCGGCAAGGACGCCGCCGGCAACCTTCAGGCGGCCTGAACCCCAGCGGGTTCTTACCGGCCGCGCGGCGGCTCCCCCTTCCGACGCTTCCATCCGGGCGAGACCGCTCGGTCGAGGGGCGTCGGAGGCAACCAGCAGAAACGACGCCGGGCGCACACAGACGTTCGGTCCAGAAAAGAAAAGACACACGCGATAATGATGTTCGAATACACGCGGCGCCGCGGCGTCCGCTCTCCCGTCACCGATGCATCGACTTTCCGGGTCGGTCGGCTGGCACGGGCCAATTCCGCGAATGAGGCTAAGACCGATCTGAGCAACTTGATCGATCGGTCCTACAATTATCACTCCCCCCGCGAACTGCGCTGGCATCTGGCCGAGCGTCTGGGGCTGGCCCCCAACGCTGTGGTCATCCGCGAGGCGGCGGCGGCCTGAGGGCCGACGTTCCTTAGCGGATCTGCCAGGCACGCCTGACGTACAGGGCCGTGTTCGATCTCGGATCGAACGCGGCTTCTTACGTTCGATAGGTCGTGCAGCGGCGCTGCTCCTCTCGCGCCGTCGCTTTCCCCGTCGCATGCAGCGCTTTGCCTGCCGGTTCGGATCACCGTCCACGAACGTGCCGGGTGTCCGGGAAAGGGGTCGCGCCCGGTGCGGGTCGGTTCGACCTTATCGGTCCCAGGCCGCCAGGACCGGGTCGCGCAGCACGACCGGCGTGGCCAGCAATTCGCCGTGGACGGGGTCCGGCCGATTATAGGTGGTCGCCTCGCCCTTGAGGTCGCAGACCGTTCCGCCCGCCTCGCGCAGGATCAGGTCGGCCGCGGCGATGTCCCAGTCGCGGGCATTGCCGGAGATCAGCCCGACATCGACCGACCCTTCCGCGACCCGGGCGAGCCGCAGGGCGAGTGATGGGATGCGGTCGATCCGCTCGAAATCGACGCAGGCGCCAGCCCCGCGCGACAGCCGGTCGAGCATCGGCTTGGGGCCGGTGATGCGCGCGCCCTGAAGCGTCTCCTTGGGATCGACCCGGATCGGCTCGCCGTTGCGGGTCGCGCCGCGTCCGAGAACGGCCTCGTAATCGGCGTTCCCCACCGGGGCGTGGACGAAGCCGATCCGCGGCTGGCCGCCGGCCAGCAGGGCGACCGCGATCGACCAGTCGGGATGCCCGGACAGGAACGCCCGGGTGCCGTCGATCGGATCGACGATCCACACGAGGTCGTGGCCGAGGCGCGCCGGATCGTCCGCGGTCTCCTCGGACAACCACGCGGCCGCGGGCACCAGGGCGCTCAAGCGAATCTTCAGGAAGGTGTCGACCGCGACATCCGCCTCCGTCACCGGAGACCCGCCCGCCTTCGACCAGATCCGCGCGGAGGTCTGTCCGCCCAGCTTGAAGTACGGGCGAGCGATGTCGGCGGCCTCGCGCATGACCGCGCGCAGGTCCGGCATCAGGGCGGAGACGGCCGCGTCGGTGATGGGCTCGGGCATCGCGCTCCGCGGGGCATGCGTCAGGCCCGGGATCGGGCCACATCGGGGACTCCGCCCGGCAGGTCGGATGAAGTGAGCCGGCTCGGCAGGCGGTGTTGGGTACCGGAAGGCCATGCCGCCCGGTAGCGTCCGTTGTAGGGCGCAGCCGGCACGGCCACAAGGATCCGCACTCTGCCCCCTGGATCGATCAAGACCGATCGATCTTCGCAAGGAAGTGTTGAGCATTCAAGGAAGCATTGAGCATTCCTCAAATGACATCCCCGTCCAGAATCGCTTAACGACGGTGATTAAGCTGTGCGGAGGAGTTCGGGTGCGATTTTGCTTGGCATAACGGACGGCCCCGAGCGGGTCGCCACTTGCTCCAGGGACGCGCACAGATGAACACTTCCTCGTTCACGGACGAACGCCGCGAAGGACCTTCGATGGATGCCCGTGGGGCCGCTGCTCTGGCCGATTTCGCCATCGTCGCATCGCCGCTTCCGGTGATCGGCCGCATCTCCGGCGCCCGCAAAGCCGCTGGAATCGCCCTGGCCTACGCCACCGAGGATGCCGAGATCTGCGGCGCCGACCGGTTCAGCCTGATCCTGGTCGATGCCGAGGGCGAGGAGCTGGATCGCCTCGGCTGCTTCGACGAGGACGACGTGGTCGCCGTCTGGCGCGACATCGCCGCCCGGGCCGGGCTGGTCCGCATGATCGTCCGGGAGGACGGTGTCCTGGTGCCGGTCTCCGAGCAGATCGGCCGGCTGATCCTTGGGCGCGTGCGCATCCGCCGCCGGCATGCCGGACTCGGTGCCCGTCGGCCGCGCTTCCTCGCCCGCCGCAAGACCGGCCGTCTGCCGGCCAGGCCGCAGATCTTTCGCGGTGAGAACGAGATCATCGCCCGCACCTGAGACCCCGGCCGGAACTCAGGACAGGCTGCGCACCACAGCGTCCGCGGCGAGGCCCACGAACAGGATCAGGCCGGCGTCCCGGTTCGAGCGGAACAGCGTGAGCGCCCCGCGCCCGTCACGTTCCCGGAACGACAGGACCTGCCAGGCCAGGTGCCCGGCGAAGGCCGCGACCCCGATCGATCCGACCAGTCCAGCCCCCGCATCCCGGGCCGCCAGCGCCACGAAGGCCGCCGCGAGCGCGTAGCACAGGCCGACGGCCCCCCTCACGTGCCGGCCGAACAGCCGGGCCGAGGAGTGGATCCCGGCCATCTCGTCGTCCACGATGTCTTGGACCGCGTAGATCGTATCGTAGCCCACCACCCAGCAGATCGTGCCCGCGTAGAGCAGCAGCGCCGGGGCATCGAGCCGGGCGAACAGGGCCGCCCAGCCCATCAGCGCGCCCCACGCGAAGGCCAGCCCCAGCACCGCCTGTGGCATCGGCATCACCCGCTTCATGAACGGATAGATCGCCACCGGGAGAAGGGAGCAGAGCCCGACGATCACGGCCTGCTCGTTGAACTGCAGCAGTACCGCCAGCCCGACCAGCGCCTGAGCCAGCAGGAACAGGGCCGCGTGGCGCGGCCGGATCTGTCCGGAGGGAAGTGGGCGTTGGCGCGTGCGCTCGACCTGCGCGTCGAGGTCGCGGTCGGCGATATCGTTGTAGGTCGAACCCGCCCCGCGCATCGCCACCGCACCCACCAGGAACAGCAGGCAGTGCCAGGGATCGGGAAAGGACAGGTCCGCCTTGATCGCCGCCAGCGCGGAGGACCACCAGCACGGCAGGAGGAGGAGCCACCAGCCGATCGGCCGGTCGATCCGCGCCAGGCGCAGATAGGGCCGCCAGGACCGTGGCGCCGCGCGCTCGACCCAATGTCCGGTGACCGCGTCGGCCGGACGCCCGTCCCCCGCTGCCGTCCCGCTCATCGGTCGGATCTCCGGTCGTCCCACGTACGCATCCCCCCGCCTCGGAGGGGGTCGCGCCGCCCGCAATCCTCCCGGACGGCTCTACAGCGCGCCTTGCGGCAGCTTGAAGCTGCCGGTCAAGCCCGGTCCACCGAGCAGGCCGCTGCTGGCGCCGTTCTGCGCCTGGGCGCGGGCCTGCGCCTCCATCTTGGTGGCCTGAGCGGCGACGCTGCAGATCTTGGTGCGGATGCCGCTGACCTTCAGGTGGTCGGCCTTGAAGCCTTCGGCGAAGGAATCCGGGATCGAGCACCATTCCTTGTTGGCGGTGATCCACTTGATGCCTTCTGCGCCGTTGGACTGCAGCTTGCCAAACAGCGCGCAGGCCTCCTGCGGGGTCATCTTCTTCTTGCTGTTCGACGCCGCGTTTGCGCGGGAGACCAGCGCCTTGCGCTCGGCCAGGGTCTTCTGGATCGTGCCGCATTCCGGCGCGGCACCCTGCGCGAAGGCCGCCGTTCCGAACAGCAGACCGCCGACGAGCGCCGCCGCCCCCAGACTCAAGCTCCCGTGTGCCATCCTGCGACTCCCTCGACGCCTGCCGGAACCCGCGTGACGCCGGCTCCACTCCGTTCCGTTGGGTTCGCCATAGGAATGTGGCGTCAATCGAGCGGCAAACCGGCGAGGCGTTGCGCGTGTGGGAGAAGCGCCAAAAAGTCGCCCTCGTAACCTTTCGGCAACATGTCGTTGGACGCAGGTCGACGGCGCGGTGCGTTGACAGCCCGGCCGGGCCGCGCGACCACCCGGCCATGCCGGCCTACGACTTCACCGCCCCGCGCCTCCACGTCGAACCGGACCTCGCCGCCGGAACCGTGCTGCCGCTCGACCGCGCCCAGGCGAATTACCTGCTCAACGTCCTGCGTCGGGGACCCGACGATCCCGTGCTGGTGTTCAACGGACGGGACGGCGAGTGGCGCGCGCATTTGGTCCAGACCGGCCGGAAGGGCGCGGACCTCCACGTCGCCGAGCGTACCCGCGCGCAGACGCCACGCGCCGACCTGCACTACCTGTTCGCGCCCTTGAAGAGTGCGCGCCTGGATTACCTGGCCCAGAAGGCCGTGGAGATGGGCGCCGGGACGATTCATCCGGTGATCACGCGCTACACCCAGGGCGAGCGGATCAACATGGACCGCCTGCGTGCCAATGCCGTCGAGGCGGCCGAGCAATGCGGCATCCTGGCGATCCCCGAGTGTTGCGATCCGGATAAGCTCGGCCCCGCGCTTGCGGGCCTGGCGCCCGAGCGGCTGGTGGTGTTCTGCGACGAGGACGCCCCGGTGAGCGACCCGGTGCGGGCGCTCCGGGAGGCCGCCGACCCCGCCGCACCGCCGCCGCTGGCCGTTCTGGTCGGGCCGGAGGGCGGTTTCTCCGAGGAGGAGCGGGCGGCGATCCGGGCCCGGCCCAACACCGTGGCCCTGTCGCTGGGTCCGCGCATCCTGCGTGCCGACACGGCCGCGGTCGTGGTGCTGACCCTGGTCCAGGCGGTGCTCGGCGACGCGCGCTGATGTCGGCACCGACCGAGCGCATGTGTGCCGGCGCACATCGGAGCGGTGCGGCGCGGGATTGTTCCGTCGAACCGGGTCGAACGGGCGTCCGGGTCCACGGCGCCGCGTTGTCGGTTCCGAGCGCCTCGATTATGTCCCGGAACGGATGTTCACCCGCGCCGCTCTCCCCAGAGGGCCGGTGCGGGTGTCCGTCCGGACTCCGCCCGCTGGATGGGGCGGGACGAGGTCGAACCGGACGGACACGCTGGAGCAGTCCGGTGCGCTCCCATCCCAGGCATAGTTCACAGGCACGGGCAGGCAGCGCATGGCGCGCGACAGCAACGACAACACGCCGCTCACCACGCGCGCTGAACTGATCGACTGGTTCGCCGCCGGCGAGAAGCCGCGCGCGCGATTCGCCATCGGCACGGAGCACGAGAAGATCCCGTTCTACCGGGAGACCCGTGAGCCCGTGCCGTATGACGGCGAGCGCGGCATCCGCGCCCTGCTGGAGGGGCTCGCCCGCGAGACCGGCTGGGAGCCGATCCTCGACCTCGGCAAGATCATCGGCCTGTCGGCCGAGGAAGGCGGGGCGATCTCGATCGAGCCGGGTGGACAGTTCGAGCTGTCCGGCGCGGCTCTGCCGGACGTGCACGGCACCGCGGCCGAACTCGCCACCCATCTCGCGGCCACGAAGCGTGCGGCCGATCCCCTCGATATCGGCTTCCTCACGTTGGGCATGAGCCCGCGCTGGCGCCGGGACGAGACCCCGGTCATGCCCAAGAGCCGCTACAAGATCATGGCCGGCTACATGCCGAAGGTCGGATCGCTTGGCCTCGACATGATGCTGCGCACCGCCACCGTACAGGTGAATCTCGACTTCGCCTCCGAGGCCGACATGGTGCGCAAGATGCGCGCCTCCCTGGCGCTGCAGCCGGTGGCCACCGCCTTGTTCGCCAACTCGCCGTTCACCGACGGGCGGCCCAACGGCTTCCTGTCCCGCCGCTCGGAGATCTGGCGCGACACCGATCCCAATCGCACCGGCATGCTGCCCTTCGCGTTCGAATCCGGCTTCGGCTACGAGGCCTATGTCGACTGGCTGCTCGACATGCCGATGTACTTCGTCAAGCGCGGCGACATCTATCACGACGTGTCGGGCGCCTCCTTCCGCGACCTGATGGCCGGCAAGCTGGCGCAGCTCCCGGGCGAGTACGCTACGGTCGCAGACTGGGCCAACCACGCCTCCACGGCGTTCCCGGAAGTCCGGCTCAAGCGCTTCCTGGAGATGCGCGGCGCCGATGTCGGCGATCCCGGGATGATCGCCGCCCAGGCCGCGTTCTGGGCCGGGCTGCTCTACGACGAATCGGCCCTCGACGCGGCCCTCGACCTGGTGAAGGGCTGGAGCCCGGCCAACCGCGAGGCCGCCCGGGCGACGGCGCCGCGTCTGGGGCTCGCCACGCCGGTCGCCAACACCACGCTGGGCGCGGTCGCCGCCGAGGCGCTGGCCATCGCCCGCGCGGGTCTGCGCGCCCGGGCCCGCCGCGATGCCGAGGGCCGCGACGAGACCGTCTACCTCCAGCCCCTGGAGGCGATCGTCACGGCGGGGCGCACCCGGGCCGACGACCTGCTGGCCGATTACGAGGGCCGCTGGGGTGCCTGCGTGCGCCCGGCCTTCTCGGAATGCGTGTTCTGAACCGGCAACTCCCGGGACCGTGCGGCCGCACACCGTGGCGCGGAACGAAGTGCGATATCTGACGGTCCTCACGCCGTTGGTTCAGCGCGTGGAGGAAGTGTCCATGTCTCGCATCACCACATCGCTCGTCGCCGGCGCCTCGGCCCTGGCCATGATCGCCGGTTCATTCACCGCCGGCTGAGGCGGCTCCCCTTCCGGCGCAGAATTCCGTGCAGGTCGGCGGCCCGAGCACCCAGATCGACACCGTCGGCTGGCGCCGGGGCTATGACGGTGGCGGCTACGGATACCGTCGCGGCTACGGCGGCCGTGTCGCCGGCGCCGTCGCGGCCGGTGCCGCCCTCGGCATCATCGGCGGTGCGCTGGCCGCCAGTGCGGCTCCCCGCTACGGCTATGACAGCGGCTACGGGTATCCGGCCTACGGCTACGCCCCGGTCCGCAGCTACGGCTATCCCGCTTATGGCTACCCAGCTTACGGCTACGACGATTACGGCTGGTAAGCCCGAATTCGAGCCTGCCCCACACTCCCGGTCCCATCGCGGCCGGGAGTTTTTTGCCGCCTGTCGGACGCGGTCGCCCGAGGCCTGGCCCGCTCTCCGAATCACCTTAAACGGGAGGCGCAAGCTTCGGCCAAGGCCCGCGATGCTAGTCTGTCGCCGGCCATGTGATCGGATCCCCCCGAGGCCGAATCGTCCTCGTCAGGAGACCGACGCCATGACTCGCCACACCGTCGCTCTCGCGGCCGGCGTATTATCCGCCGTGACGGCCGGCGGCGTTTGCTGCGCCGCGGATCTGGGCCCGTATCGTGCCCAACGCGCCGTCCCGGTGGCACGCCCGCACGTGGGCGGCAGGTTCGTCGCCGCGGTCCCGGTCCGTCCGGAATACAGCTATTACGGCGAGTACGGCTATCCGGCGCCGTTCGGTTACGGATACGGCTACGCGCCGACCCCTGGCCGCAGCATGGAATACGGCTATTACGGCCCGACCTACTATGTGTTCGCGCCGGACACGTATCGCGGTCCGGTCTTCGGCTATCACGAGTGGTAGTCAGTCGTCGCGAGCCAGGGTCTCGGTGCGGGATGAGGCCGACCCCGTGCAGGACGACGAACCGGATCGTGTCGAACTCGACCTGACCGGGCTGAAATGCCCGCTCCCGGTCCTGCGCACCCGCAAGGCCCTGCGCGCGCTGGGCACCGGGCGGGTCCTGGTGGTCGTCTGCACGGATCCGATGGCGATGATCGACATCCCGAACCTCGTGCGTGAGGAGGGTGCCCGGCTGGATTCGGCCGAGCGCTGCGGAGATCGCCTGTGTTTCCGCATGACCGCCTCCGCGAAGCCGCCGCATTCCTGAGCGATCCGTCCGGTTCTCAGGGATAGGGCGGAGACGGCATGGCACCACGGATCGGGGGCGTGCGCCTCGTGCACGAGGGTTGGGCCCGCTACCTCGTGGCCGAGGTGATGCAGGACGATGGCACGCGCATCACGCGCGAGATGGAGGATCACGGCCGCGCCGTCGCGGTGCTGCCGTACGATCCGGTCCGGCGCGTGGCGACGCTGGTCTCGCAGTTCCGGGCGCCGGTGCTCTATTCCGGCGGTCCGCCGAGCCATGTCGAGGTGCCGGCAGGGCTGCTCGACGACGGCGCGCCGGAGGACGAGGTTCGGCGCGAGGCCGCCGAGGAGACCGGACTGCGCCTCGGCGCCCTCGACCTCGTGGCCAGCGCCTGGACGATGCCGGGCATCTCGACGGAGCGGATGGACCTGTTCCTGGCCGCCTACGGCGAATCCGACCGTACCGGCGCCGGCGGCGGCCTGGCCGCGGAGGGCGAGGCGGTGGCCGTGCACGAGATCCCGCTGCCGGAACTCTTGGCCATGACCCGCCGCGGCGCCCTCACCGACATGAAGTCGCTGCTGCTGCTCTTCGCGCTTCAACTGCGACGGCCGGAGCTGTTTGCGTAGCCGACTGAAGCTCGCCCGCGACACGTTGGAATGACAGACCACGCTTCTCGCCGTCATTGCGAGCGCAGCGAACCCGGACGAACCTCCATCCAATCACGCCGACGATCTGGGCGTCGATGGGATCGGGCTTGCGCACCCGGCGCCGGCCCGCCCCCTCAATCCCGCCGGCCCGAAACCCGGTCGCGCATGGCGATGCCGATGAAGCGCCAGGATTCGATGAAGTAGCGCCGGAAGAGCCGGCGCGGGGCACACAGGAAGCGGAACACCCACTCGAGGCCGAGCCGCTGCATAAGCCACGGGGCGCGGGGGAGGCAGCCGGCCGCGACCGACAGAGCGTCGCCGACGCAGAACACCACCGGGTTGCCGAGCGCCCGGCCCTGGCGATCGACCCACACTTCCGATTTCGGTGCGCCGACGCCCATCACCAGCAGGGTGGTGCCGTGGGCGCGGATCCGCTCGGCCAGGGCGCTGCCGTAAGACGCGTCGTCCTCGAAGCCGAAGGGCGGCACCGCACTCGCCACCGCGCCGTCCGGCAGACCGGCGGCCTGCAGGCGCGTGGTCAGCGTGTCGGCGACGTCCTGGCGTGCAGCGACGAAGAACACCCGGCGGGCGTAGGGCGGCGGGTCGGCCAGGACGCAGGCCAGGAGGTCGTGGCCGGTGATCCGTTCCGCCGGCCGGCCGCTCGCGACACGGGCGAGCCAGACCAGAGGCATGCCGTCGAGGGTCCGGGCGGCGGCGCGCGCGTAGGCGCCCCGGAAATCCGCGTCCTCGGCGAGTTGGACGACGTGGTCGACGTTGGCGGTGACGATCGTCCGGGGACCGTCCGAGCGCCGTGCCGCCACCGCGGTCACGATCGCGGACGCGGTGCCGACGTGGAAGCCGTAGCCGAACAGCGTGGCAGTCGTGGACGGCTCCGGCGCAGCCCGGTCCCGCAACGCCGCCTCCGGGTCTGCCAGGCTCGGAGCCTCGACATCACGCATCGGCGGCCCGGAAGCTGGTCCCGGGGCGGGCGACGGCGCGGCGGAACCGCCGACGGTCGCTGTCGGCGCCGAGCGCCAACGCGATGGCTCCGCCGAGCAGCAGGCCGAGCACGAGGGCCACCGGCAGCACGATCTTCGGCGAGGGCGGGAAGGTCCGCTGGCGGGCGGGCGTGGCCACCGAGATGATCCGGACGTTGGTGGTGTTGAGGCGCTCCTGCTCGTTCGCCTCGCGGGCGCGCTTCAAATAGGCCTCGTAGACCCCCCGGCGGGCCTCCAGCGTCCGCTCCAGCTCGCGCAGGCCGACATAGGCGCGGTCGCTGCTCACGGTCTCGGTCTTCACCCGGTCGAGATTGGTGCGGATCGCCGCCTCGCTGGCGGCGGCCCGGTCGTAATCCTTCTGGGTCGTATCGATGATCCGCTCTTTCTCGCGCTGGATCAGGCGCTGGAGGTCGCGCTGCTGGGCGTATTGCTCGGCCATGGCCGGGTGGCGCTCGCCGAGCCGGGTGGCGAGCTCGGCGGTGTTGCGCGAGAGCGTGGCGTATTGCTGCCGCAGCGCCTGCATCTCCAGGGATTGCAGCATCTCCGGGAGGGCGGTGCTCGGGTCCGAGGTGCGCATCTTGCGGGCCTGGTCCAGCCGCGACTTCGCCTCAGCGGTCTTGATCGACGCAGTGACGAGCTGCTGGTTCAGGTCGCCGAGCTGCTGGTCGGTCAGCAGGCGGCCACTCGAGGCCACGAGCTTGTGGGCCTCGCGGTAGCGCACCACCTCGCCCTCCGCCTGCTCGACGTCGCGCTTCAGGCTGCCCAGCCGTCCGGTCAGCGCGTCGTAGGCGCGTCGGGCCGTGTCGGTCCGGGCGGCGGCTTCCTCGGCGAAGTAGGCGTCGCCGATGGCGTTGGCGATCCGGGCGGCCTTCTCGGGATCGCGCGACTGCACCGAAGCGTCGATCACGAAGGTCCGCTCGGCCCGGCGGACGCTGAGCTTGGTCTGGAGTGTATCCAGGGCGATGTTGACTGGGTCGCGGCTCGCGGCTGGCGGCATCATGCCGAGCGCCCCCTTGATCCAGGCGATCGTCGGATTGTTGCCGTCGGGCAGCACGAACTCGTCGTCCTGGTCGAGATGCAGCTTGGCGATCACCCGACGCAGGACGTTGTCGGACTGGATCACCCGCACCTGGCTCTCGGCGATGGAGACGCCGCTATCGGCCTGGGGCTGGCGGGCGTTCACGTCGTTCTCGACGACCCGCAGGTCGCTGGGATCCACCAGGACCTGGATGGACGAGGTGTAGCGCGGCGGGATGAGGCCGAGCAGCGCCACCGCGGCCGCCACCATGAACAGGGCGCCCAGCACGATGAAGCCGCTACCCCGCCAGAGGCGGCGCAGGATCACGCGCGGCTCCGGCCGAGACTCCACCTGGGGCAGCACCATGCGGACGGGCTGCTCACCGCTCATGCGTGTCGAGAAGTCGAACATGCGCCTCGCTCCTGACCTGTCGGACGACGACCGGTGCCGTCTTCCACCGCCATCCTGCTCCCGTCCCCATCCCGGTCACCACCGTGCCGATCCGGGACAGAACCTCCACCGAGGCGGTGTCTTCCTCGACACTCCAGCAACCAGCATACCGAACCAGTACTCTCGCCTTGATGCACACCCTGCAGCAGCAACCGTATAGATATCGTCGCTAGAACGAGAACGCTCTGTCACGATTTTGTGGCCCGATCAGGCCTCTAAATGTTGGGGACTACGTAAACGGACTCATCCGATTCGCGTGGTGTCCGGTTCCGCGTACGCGCCCGGATCCCCTCCCAGGAAGCGGCGGAAGCGCTCCTTGTCCTCCGACGCCGCCGCGTTCCACCGCGCCACGTTCCCGCGGCTTGCCGCCGCCGACCGGACGAGGCCGCCTTGGCCGACCCAGACGGCGAGCGCCGCCGCCGCGGCCTCCGGATCCTCGGGGGAGACCAGCAGGGCGGAGGCGCCCAGCACCTCGCGGAACACCTGCGCGTCCGGCGCCACCACCGGCAAGCCGCCATGCTGGACCTCCAGCAGGGGCAGGCCGAGCCCCTCGGCTTTCGATGTCGAGAGCAGCAGGTGGCAGGAGGCGGCCAGCGCCCGCAACGCCGCGTCGGCGAGGTACCCGTACCGGTGGAGGTAAGGCGGCGGGTCGTCCAGGAAGGCGTGGCGGCCCCAGCCGACCCGCCCGACTAGGTGCAGTTCCGCCGGCATGCCGGCCCGGTTGAGCGCGGCGACCAGTTCCAGGGAGGCCGCATAATCCTTGCGCGGCTCGATCGTGCCGATCGCCAGCAGGCGCAGCGGCATGCCCGCACCATAGGATGCCGGCCCCGGCAGGTCGGCGAGCCCGAAGGCGTCCCGCACGGACGGCCTCAGCAGGGCGACCCGTGCGTGCGGCGGGCAGACGGCCCGGACGGCGTGTCCGGTGGTGCGGCTGTTCACGAACAGGTTCGGGCACCAGCGCAGCGCCCGGGCGAAGCTCGGGCTCATGTAGAGCCGGCTCTTCAGGCTCAGATCCTCCGGCCGGTCGAGCAGGAAGGTGTCGTGGACGTAGAACAGGCAGCGTTCGGCCGCGACGGCACAGAGCGGACCCGGCGGGAAACCGGGGAACAGGAAGAGCGCGTCACGGTCGGCCAGAGCGCGCAGCGGCAGGCCGAACTGCTGTTGCGCGATCATTCCGGGCAGCGAGCCGCTGGTGACCGGCCGGACATCGTGCGGCGCGAGCCGGTCCGGGGCGAACAGATCGAGGGTGATCCGCTCGATCCCGGTGACGTGGCCGCGCAGATGGGTCTGGTCGAGATAGATCCGCCGGACGCCCTGTGGTTCTGGGCTCGGCCTCACGGAACGCTCCGCCGCAGGGTGCCGGCGAGGTACAGGCAGCGGCGCACGAACAACGGCATGCGCCGTCCGAGCAGCATCTGCTTGGCTCGGCGCAGCCGGCGCACGAGGGGCCGGGAGGGCGCCGGCACCGTGCCGGACGCACCCGGCTGCCGCTGCGCCGCGAACGGGAAATGGCCGAGCATCGCGGGCGTGAAGGTAGGCCGCCCGGAGCCGGCCAGCAGCCCGCGCGCCCGGACGATGCGGTCGAGCGACAGGACGGCGGCCGCCGGGCTATGGCGGCTCTCCAGGGCGATGCGCGCGAAGGCCCCGAGCCGCGCCCGCACCCTGGAATCCTCCACCAGCTCGGCCAGGGCCTGGGACAGGGCGCCGGGCTCGAGCGGGACGAGGCGGCCGGACACGCCGTCGATCACCGACGAGGTCAGGCCGGACGTGCGATAGGCCAGCGTCGGCACCCCGCACAGGCCGGCCTCGATCGGCGTCTGCCCCAGGGTCTCATGCCGGCTCGCGGTGACGTGGAGGTCGCAGGCACCGTACCAGGCGGCCAGGATCTCCTCGTCCGCGATCAGCCCCGGCGCGAACAGGTTTGGCACGCCGAGCCGGGCGGGATCGTCGAGCCGGCCGATCGCCACGACGCCGACGCCCGGGCGCGCCACGGCCTGGAGCGCGTCGCGCAGATCGGAAAAACCCTTGTCGGGCCCATCGACGATCACCGCCGAGACCAGGATCAGCACATCGTCTGCGGGCAGGCCGAGCCGGCGGCGCAGGGCGGCGCAGTCGCCGGGACGGAACGCGGCGGTCGGGAAGGCCAGCCGGATCCGTTCGGCCACGGTACCGGGCGGTGCCAGGTCCAGCGCGCGAGCCAAAGTCCAGTCGGAATTGGCCAGCAGCCACGGCCCGGCGGGACCGGACAGGACGGCACGCTTGCGAGCGTGCATCCCGGCGATCCGGTTCGGAGCGAGTTGCGGGTACTCGTCCGGGCCGGGACAGGTCGCGTCGCATCCGGCGATGGCGCGGGTGCAGGCGCGCGGATGGCAGCAGCGGCCCGTGAGTGGAAAGAGATCGTGCAGCACCAGCGCCACCGGGCCGCCCCGGGCGAGGCGCCCGACCACGTCGAGGCTGCGGGTCGCCCCGTGCAGGTTGCCGGCAAGGATCAGGTCGGGGCCGGCACCCGCGACCGTGGCCTCGGCCGTCGGGAAATCGTCGGTCCATTCGGCGGCTTCGGGTCGGTCGCTAAGGGCGACATGCGTCACCCGGTGACCCGCGAGCGCCAGAGCCTCGGCGAGCCGTCGCTGGGCCACGCCGGCACCGCCCTGGGTACCGGTGCCCGTGAGCGAGACGATCGACAGGGCATCGGGCGCCTCAGCCGGCGCCCGGTCCACGCGCTGCAGCAGCACCGGGCGGCCGATGGTCCCGCGCACGGCGTCCGTCACCGCCGACCATGCGGCAGCCGCGTTCAAGCGGCCGTTCGCGTCGAGCATCGTCTGCGCGCTTAGGGAACCACGCATCCACAACACCTCGCCGCCGGTGAACGGCAGGTCGTCCGGCGCGTCCGACGATGCCGTCCCGGGCGTGTCGAGCGCCAGCACCCTGTCGGTGAACAGGACGCGCAGGCCCGCCACGGCGACCGCGCCGGTCAGCGCGGCCTCGAGCGCCAGTGCGGTGAGGGCCCCGGGGGCGAGCAGGTCGCCGGCGGCGAGCCAGAGCACGGCGTCGCAGGCGGCATCGGCCACCAGCGCCGCAACATGGGCATGCCCGAGATGCGCCGGCACGACGTCGTGCCGCAGCTCGGGATAATCCTGGCGCAGGACCGAGGCGGCGGTCTCGTGCAGATCCGCCCCGGCCGCGGCGACCGTCACGATCCGGATCCGCGGCCAGGGGCGTCCGTCCGGCAGGGTGTCCGGTCGGCGCATCCAGGGCGCGGCGGCCCCGAACGGCCAGCCGGCGACCCCGTGAGCGGGCGGTGATGCGGGGGCGTCGGTCAAAGGCGGTTCGTGGGTTCGAAGGGGCGTGCACCGTGATCGTGAAGGATGAAGATTGCCTCTCGGGCCGGGCCATCCGTCGGCCCTCGACGCGGATTCGGGCGGTGCGGGCCGCCATGGCATAGGCCGACCGGACAGGGCGCGTCGGTCATAGCGGGGCTCCGTTCCGGCCGAGGCCGCCGGTGCAGAGCGTGTCAGTACCGGGTTGTCACCGCGTTCAGCCAATCCGGCGAGGCCGCCACAGCCGCGGCCTCGACGCGCTTGTCGGTGCCGGTGAGGACGAGCAAGCCGAGCACCACCATCACGACCCCCAGGGCCGCCTTGACGCGCGTGCCGGCCGCCGCGAGCCCGCCCCGCCAGCGCATCAGCGCCTCGCGCGAGACGAAGCCGAGCAGCATCAGCGGCGCGGCGGCACCGATCCCGAAGGCCAGCATGGTCGCGGCGACGTCCCCGAGATGCTCGCCCCGGGCCGCCAGCAGCGACGCTGCGCCCAAAGTCGGCCCGACGCAGGGGCTCCAGGCCGCCCCGAGCAGCAGGCCCACGCCGAACTGACCGGACAAGCCACCGGATCCGAACCCGCCGAAGCGCTCCTCGGCCCAGGCCCCCGCGGGTCCCGCCGCGGTGGCGACCCGCGCCTGCAGACGCGGCAGCGTCAGGACCACGCCGAGGATGACGAGCAACACGGCGCCGACACCGCGGAATACGTCCCCGTCGAGCCCGATCGAGAAGCCGATCGTGGCCACGAACAGCCCTATGGCGGTGAACGACAGCGCAAGGCCGAGCGCCAACGCCACCGGCCCCAGCCGATGCTCCGACGCCGCGGTGCCGAGGACGATCGGCACCAGCGGCAGGACGCAGGGCGACAGCACCGACAGCAGCCCCGCCAGGAACGCGAACCCGACCGTCCCCAGCATCGTTCCGACCTTCCCGCGATCTTAAACCCTCGCGCCGGCTTCGCGCCGGGGGGCGACGGCGTCAACGGGGATGCCGATCACGGTCCGGTTTGATCGCCGCGCAGGTGTCCGTCGGGCCCGTCGCGCCGAGCCCAGGAACGAATACCAATATGGGTTAGGCAAGGCGCCGAACGGAGCAGTTTATAATGGATGTCGGAGTCCAGGAGCCGACCTAACTTTTGCCGCGGAAGCCGCTACACGGTGTCATGCCCGAACGCAGCCATCTCCAGCATGTCATCGAGAGCGCGATCGATTTCGCGATCGTCGTCACCGACCTGGATGGCATCGTCACCGACTGGAACGCCGGCGCGGAGAACATCTTCGGCTGGCGAAGCGGCGAGATCCTCGGTACCTCGGCCGACCGCATCTTCACCGCGCGGGACCGGGCGGCCGGGCGGCCGCGCGAGGAGATGCACGTCGCCCTCGCCGAGGGCCGCGCCGCCGACGAGCGGTGGCACGTGCGCAAGGACGGCTCCGAGTTCTGGGCCTCCGGCGAGTTGATGCCCCTGCGCCGCGAGGACGGCACGCGGCACGGCTACGTTAAGATCCTGCGCGACCGCACCGGCCCGCGCGAGGCCGGCGAGCGCCTGCGCAAGACGGAGGATCTGTTCAGGACGCTGCTGGACACGGTGGAGACGGCCTTCGCCATCGTCGAGGTGAAGTTCGACGGCGACCACCCGGTGAATTACCGCTTCCTCGAGGCCAACCCGGCCTTCGAGCGTCAGGCCGGCGTCAACCTGCGCGGAAAATGGGTCACGGAGTTCGCCCCCGACCTGGAGCGATTCTGGTTCGAGACCTACGGCCGCGTCGCCTGGACGGGGGAGCCGGCCAACTTCGAGAGCTACGCCAACAACTTCGAGCGCTGGTTCGACGCGCGCGCCATCCGGGTCGGCGAGCCCGCGGACCGGCATATCGCGATCTTCTTCAACGACGTGACCGCGCGCAAGGTCGCGGAAGCGGAACTCCGGACGCTCAACGACACGCTCGAGCAGCAGGTGCAGGAACGGACCCTGGAGCTGAACACCCTTTGGGACACGTCGCCGGACTTCCTGCTGGTCATCGATTTCGCGGGGGTCTTCCGGCGGGTCAATCCCGCCTGGACGAAGATGCTCGGCTACACGCCCGAAGAACTCCTGGGCCGCCACGTCAACGCGTTCGTGGTCCCGGACGACCATGCCGAGACCATCGACGCCTACACCGCGGCGGCTGAGGGCGCCCAGCCGCGGATCGTCAATCGCTACCGCCACAAGGACGGGTCGCTGCGCTGGATCTCCTGGGTCGCGGTCCCGGCGGGAGACATGCTCTACGCCACCGGCCGGGACGTCACGGCCGAGAAGGAGCGCGACGCCCTCCTGCGCGACGCCCAGGACTTCGCGCGCCTCGCCCTGTCGGCGGTCGGCGGGGTCGGCGTCTGGACCTACGAGCTGGACAGCGACCGATTCTTCTACGACGCCGCCATCGCCAAGCTCTACGCGATCGATCCGGACCGGGGATCGGAGGGCATCCCGCGTCCGGACTTCCTCGCCAACGTCCACCCCGACGACCGCCCGGCGCTCAAGACGACCATGACGGGCGGATTGGCGAATGCCGGCGACCTCGAACTCGAGTACCGCCTGTGCCACTCGGACGGCACCGTCCACTGGGTCCTGTCCCGCGGCCATACCTACCACGACGCCGAGGGGCGGCCGCTCCGGCGCACGGGCGTCGGCATCGACACGACCAGCCAGCGCCAGACCGAGGAGGCCCTGCGCCAGTCGCAGAAGATGGAGGCGGTCGGCCAGCTCACCGGCGGCCTGGCCCACGACTTCAACAACCTGCTGGCCGGCATCTCCGGCGCGCTGGAGCTGATGCAGACCCGGATGGGCCAGGGCCGGTTCGCCGAACTGGACCGCTACATGACGGTGGCCCAGGGGGCGGCCAAGCGCGCGGCCGCCTTGACCCACCGCCTGCTCGCCTTCTCGCGCCGGCAGACGCTGACCCCCAAGCCGACCAACGTGAACCAGCTCATCCTGGGCATGGAGGAATTGATCCGGCGCACCATCGGGCCGGAGATCGGCCTGGACGTCGTAGGAGCTCCGGCGCTGTGGCCGGCGCTGATCGATCCGGGCCAGCTCGAGAACGCGCTCCTGAACTTGTGCATCAACGCCCGCGACGCCATGCCGGCGGGCGGGCGCATCACCATCGAGACCGCCAACACCCACCTGGATCGGGCCGCGGCCCTCCGGCACGACCTCCCCGAAGGCCCGTATCTCGTGCTGAGCGTGACCGACACCGGCACCGGCATGCCCCCGGAGGTGATCGCCCGGGTGTTCGAGCCGTTCTTCACCACGAAGCCGATCGGCCAGGGCACCGGCCTCGGGCTCTCGATGATTCACGGCTTCGCGCAGCAATCGGGAGGCCAGGTGCGGATCGAATCGGAGGTCGGCCGGGGCACGACCGTGTGCCTGTACATGCCGCGTCATTGCGGTGAGGCCGAAGGCGGCGATGTCGCCCTGCAGCTCTCCAGCGTGGCGCGGGCCGGCCAGGACGAGACCGTGCTGATCGTGGACGACGAGCCGTCCGTGCGGATGCTGGTCACCGAGGTGCTGGAGGATCTCGGCTATACCGCGATCGAGGCGGCCGACAGCACCGCGGGGCTCAAGGTCCTGCAGTCGGACGTGCATATCGACCTGCTCGTCACCGATGTCGGCCTGCCCGGGGGGATGAACGGCCGGCAGATGGCGGATGCCGGCCGCGAGCGGCGCCCCGACCTCAAGGTTCTGTTCATCACCGGCTACGCCGAGAACGCGGTGCTGGGGCACGGCCACCTGGAGCCCGGCATGCAGGTGCTGACCAAGCCCTTCCCGATGGAGGCGCTCGCCGCGCGGATCAAGGATCTGATCGTCGCCCGCTGATGGCCGTTGCGGGCGTGATCGCCGGGTTGCGTCGGCTGCCGTCCCAGGTATGCGGCGTCGCGGAACGCCATCGCGTCCGCGGTGTCGGATCCCCGGCGTCGCGGCGTTCCCGACCGCAACGCCACGGTCGCCATCAACGCGACTTCGACGGGTTCCGGTCCAATCGGCCGGGCCGGCTGAGGCCGGTCATGGCGGATATCCGACCGCATCTTTCGGCCGTGTGCTGCGCAGCAGCCTCGACGGAGCTGCCCAGGGATCGCGCGGCAGGCCCACAGCATGCGATCTTTACCCTTCCCGACGACCATGGGGACTGCACAGCGTGGCCTCGCCGCCGCTTCGATGTCGCAGTCCGAGGCCACGTCTTGTCCATCCGGAATGTCCGCACGGAACGGTGCGTCGAACTCGATGTCTTCAAGACGTTCCTCGTACTGGGCATGGTGTTCGCCCACGTCGTCCAGATCGTCCAGGCCCCGATCGACGGGTTCACGGCGGGCCTGTCCAACGTCATCAACCTCGTGAGCTTCTCGGGATTTCTGTTCGCATTCGGCTGGGGGACGGCCCTGTCCGCCCGGTCCGGCCGGGTTAGGCCGGTGTGGGAGCGGCTGCAGGGGCCGGCCAAGATCCTGCTGGCCTTCTACCTGTCCGGGATCGGAGCCGTAATCCTGACCGACGGCAACGGGTGGTCGGCGGCGCGGATCCTCGGCGTGGTGACGCTGATGGACCTGCCGGGCCACAGCGAATTCCTCGCCTCGTTCTTCGTCCTGAGCCTCGCGATGGTTTGGCTCGGCAGAGGGCTCGGGCACGTCGTCCGCAGGCCGGCCTGTCTGATGGCGTGCGTTGCAGCCTCGGCCGCGTTCGGATGTCTCCCGTTCGACGGTCCCGATCTGCCCTGGCTGACGATCTTCGTCCCCGCGCCGGACAACACGTATTTCCCCCTCGCCCCGCACGCGATGTGGCTGTTCCTGGGGGCCTTTTACGCCGACAGGACGGAGCCTTTCGGCGGCATCGATCTCTGCCTCGCCGCGTCGGCGACCTACGCCCTCCTGACCGTCGCGTCGATCACCGGGAGCCTGCCTTCGCGGTTCCCACCATCGACCGTGTGGGTGATCGGGCCTGCGCTGTTCCTGCTGCTCTACCGGGCGGCCAGCATGGCGATCGTGCGGCGCATCGCGGTCCCGCGCCTCTGGACCAGCCCCGGTCGGCACGTCCTGATCTATCTGGTCGCGTCGAACTTGAGCCTGTTCGCCGTCCAAAACGTCTGGGGTCCGATCGCTCGAAGCCCGTGGGAGGCCGCGGCGCTCACCATCGTCCTGATGGCCGCGATCACGGTCCTCCGCGCGGCGTTGACGCGTGCGACGCAGGCCGCGTTCATGCTCGCACCGACGTGACCTCCTAACCGCGCGCGCCGTCGCCCGTGACTTCGAGCACGACGCAGGCGCGGATCGGCCGGCCGTACTCGTCGGTGCCCGCGACCGTGACCCGGTGGGCGCCCGGCGCGAGGTCGTCGGGCAGGCCCGCGGTCCAGATGTGGGTCGAGGGCGTCGCCTGCACCCAGCTCTTCCTGGTCTCGGGATAGCGGGCGTAGAGTTCGGTCACGAACGGATCGAGCCGGCGCGTCCGCGCCATCGGCGCCGGCGCGCGGTCGCCGATCCGAATCGCGAGGTTCGTGCGCGGGCCGCCGTCGAACACGTTGACCACGAGATTGGTCGCCGTCAGCGCGTCCTGCGGGACCGGCGGGCGCAGCCCCTGCATCGGGTGGCTCGCCCGGACGATCTCGGGGGCGGCCGGGCGCAATTCGCTCTCGAAGGCGATCCGCATCGCCGCGTCCGGCTCGCCCTGGGCGGGGACGAAGCGAGTGGTGTAGTCGGTGCCGCGGATCGAGAGCACGTGGAAGCCGTTCGGCGTGCCGTCGCGGCTGTCGGCGGACGGGATGCCGGTGCGGGTATCCGGCCCGCTCCACCACGAGCCGGACACGGCGGTCATCACGTGGTGGTGGTGCCGCTCCGAAAGGTAATGGTGCTCGGTGGTGTGGGTGTGGCCGGCGAGGCTCAGCACCGTCCGGCCGGCCAACAGGTCGAGGAGCGCGGCCCGGTCGATCGTCGCGCTGCGCGGGTCGTCGCCGGTATCGGTCACCAGCGGGATATGGGTCGCCAGCACGATCAAATCGTCCGGCGGGATCTCGGCCAGAAGGTTCTTCAGGAAGGTGAGCGTGCGCTCACCGACATGGCCCCGGTAGGTGTTGGCTCCCACGGGCACCGGCGGCCCCATCCACTCGACGTTGTCGATCATCACGAACAGCGCGCGCCCGTGGCGGAACGCGTAGGTCGGCGACCCGAACACGCGCTTCCAGGTCTCGCGGCTGTGGCGGGCGTCCGGTGCCTGCATGTTGAGGTCGTGGTTGCCGGGCAGGCTGTACCACGGCAGGCCGATCCGCCCGACGATGCGGTTGGAGCGGCCGTAGAGCGAGAGGTCGTCGAACAGCACGTCGCCGGTGGTGAGGCCGAAAGCCGCCGGGATCGCCATCGCCCGGGCGACTGCGGTGTCGCGCACGTGGTCGAGCTCGAACCGGCTCTCGGGCTGCGGATCGGTGAACAGGATCACGTCGAAATCCGCCGGCTCGTCGGCCTTCGTCAGGGTGAAGTCGATCGAGGCCGGGAGCGGACCGGTAGGCGCGATGCCCCTGTAGCGCAGGCCGAGGCCCGCGGGCGTCCCGCCGGGCTGGTGGATGTAGGAGTGGCGGGGCACGTTGTCGGCGTCCCGCGGCAGGGCATAGCGCGGCGGCTTGATCACGAACACCACCCCGTCTCCCGGCATCGGCAGGCGGTAGCGGCCGTCTCCGTCCGTCCGCACCACCTCCCGGCCGTTGGAGACCAGCACGCCCGGCAGCGGCGCGCGCGTGGAACCGGCCGCCCCGACGGCATAGACGATGCCCGTGGCCTCAGCGGATCCCTGCGCGCCGGCACGGCCGGCCAGGAGCGAGAGGGCGGCGGCGCCGGCGACGGTCTCCCGGCGGGTCAGACGTCCGGACGCTGGGATCGAATCGCGTGGCATCGGGGGCTCCTGCTCGGCGGCAAAGGCCAAGCAGAGGCATTTGACTGCCGGATGACAGAGCGGCCCCAAACGCGCGAGGCCCGCACCCCGGGTAGGGGTGCGGGCCTCGGCTGAACCCGATAAGCGCGGCGCGCGGCGAACTTACTCTTCGTCGCCGGGCTCGAAGGTCTGCGGCAGCGGCTCGGCGCTGGCGACCGGGGTCGGCGCCCCGATGGTCGAGGGCACGTTCACGCCGTCGCGCTTGTAGATGTCGTCACGGAACTGCACGAGCCCGTCCGGGGTCGCCCAGGCGGTGATGTAGGTCCAGTAGACCGGCACCGGCTGGGCGATGTTGGCGTCGACGCGCTTGCCGCTCTCGATCGCCTGCTCGACCTGCTCGCGGCCCCAGCCGGGCGTGTCCTTCAGGAGCCACGTGATGTACTCGCGCACGTTCTGCACGCGCACGCAGCCCGACGAGATGAAGCGGAAATCGTCGCCGAACACGCCCTTGGTGTTCGTGTCGTGCATGAACACGCCGTAGGGGTTCGGGATGTTGATGCGCACGATGCCCATCGAGTTGAAATCGGCGCCCGATTCCTGCCGGTAGGTGAAGCGCGTGCCCTCGTCCGAGTTCCAGTTGATCGAGCGCGGCGAGACCTCACCGTTGCCCGACAGGATGTGGATCTTGTTGTCGGTGAGGTAGTTCGGATCCTTCTGCATCTTCGGGATCAGGTCCTTCTTCACGATGGAAGCCGGGACCGTCCAGGTCGGGTTGAAGTTGATCTGGGTCGCCTTGGTGTTCATGATCGGCGACTGGCGGTCGATCTTGCCGACGCCGGCGGCGTGCAGCGTGACGACCTGGCCGTTCTCCACGGTCTCCACCAGGGCGGCCGGGATGTTCATGATCACGAAGCGCCGGCCGAGATCGCCCGAATAGGAGCGCAGGCGGACGACGTTGGTCTCGAGCTGATGCAGCCGCACGTCGGCGGGCACGTTCATCGCCTGCTGGGTGGCGAGGCTCATGGCGCCGGTCTGGCTGAGGCCGTGGCGGGCCTGGAACCGCTTCACGCCGGCCGAGACGTAGGAATCGTACACGCCGGAGCCGCCGGCGGCCGGATCGAGGTCGCCGGTGACGATCAGGCGCTGGCGCACCGCGGCCACGGCCGGGCCCTTGGCGCCGACGCGCAGGCGGTCGGCGCCGGAGACCGGGCGCCAGCCGCCGCGGTTGACGATGTCCCGGTAGCGCTCGACCATCTGCTCGGTGGCCGACACGGTCTGGGGCGACAGGATCGGCACGGTCTCGCGCTGCACCTGCATGGCGGCGGGCGAAGCGTAGTCCTGCGCCCATTCGGCCTGGGCGTAGTTGCCCTGGTCGCGGGCCTCGGCGGCACCGAGGCCGAGCGTGCCGAGCGCGGCGACGCCCAGCATGGCGGTGAACCGGTTTGTTGCCTTGATGCGCATCAGTCGCTGGCTCTTGTCCGGAGTTCGTCAGTTCATGGCGAGAGCGGGTGTACTCGGTCGCCACGGTGTCGGGATGGCCTTAAGACTCCCTATCGAAGGGGCCGGATTGTGGCGTCGGCGTGCGCCAGCGCACGTGGCGACTGGATGCGGCACGGCGACAACAGTCCTGGGTGGACCAGTGTGGCAGAGATGTCACCGCAACGCGGGCCGGCGCAGGATTCCGCCTACCTCATAAGGACCGGCCGCGCGGGCCTGACGTGTCGTCTCGGTCGATCATCATCCTCAGGACGGAAGCATGCCGATGAAGATCTTTTGCGCGGCCCTCCTCGGCCTCAGCGTGTTCACGGGGGCGGCCCAGGCCGACCCGATCAAGGCCGGCGACCTCACGATCGACACGCCCTGGCTGCGCGCCACGCCGAACGGCGCCAAGGTCGCTGGCGGCTACGTGACGATCCGCAACTCCGGCACCGCCCCGGACACGCTGACGGGCGCCGCGGTGCCGTTCGCGCGCTCGGGCGAGATCCACTCCATGTCGATGGAGGGCGGCGTGATGAAGATGGCCCCGGTCTCCGGAGGCCTGACGGTCAAGCCAGGCGGGACCGTGGAGCTGAAGCCCGGCGGCTATCACCTGATGTTCGAGGGCCTTTCGGGCGCCCCGAAGGCCGGCGACAGCGTGTCCGGGACGCTCACGTTCCAGCGTGCCGGCACCGTGCCGGTCACCTTCTCGGTCGCACCGATCGGGGCGAGCGCGCCCGGTGGCGGTCACCAGCATCAGCATTAAAACGGCCACCGCCGGGGTGACTACCGGCTCGGCATGAGCCGACTTGCTGAACCAAGCCCTTGGACCCGTTCACGATTGCGCGGCTGTCGCGAGCGGCTCGGGCCTCCGGCTCTGCCGAGCCCGGACGGCGATACACCTTCCGGGTGTCTCGAAATGGGTCATGCAACTGATCCTGGCGTCGCCGACGCGCCCCTGTTCAAGGCCTGCGCGCCCGAGGGAAGCCCGATTCCAAGACCGGTCCAAGGCACCGTGTATTCGGTGGTGTCCAGGTCACCTTTTGAATGCTTGCAGCTGGCCGTGTACGCCATATCTTAACCATCGGCCGGCTCATTAAGGTTAAGGAAGATCTAACCCTGATGCCGCCGCGGTTCGGCGCTAGGATTGCGGCGTCGCCCGAGAGCCATGGCCGGAATGTCCCGGTCCGGGACGGCTTGGCCCGTCGGCGGCACAGGAGAGGCACATGAACGGCTTCGATGTCACGTTCCGGGACGATCGGGACTGGGTCGATTTCGGCAAGACCTACGTCAATTCCGAGGCGTTCAAGACGCTGTTCCGCGACGGCATGCTGCTCGTGGAAGAGACGGCGGCCTATCTCGACGGCCAGGGCCGGGACGAGTCGCGCCTGGTTTCCCGGGATGCCACGCTCAGCTACGCGGCCGAGAGCATGCGCCTCACGACGCTGCTGATGCAGATCGCGTCGTGGCTGCTCGTGCAGCGCGCGGTGTCGGAGGGCGAGATGACCCCGGCGGAGGCGCTGCAGGAGAAGCATCGGGTCAAGCTCGGCAAGTCCGAGCCGCCGAAGCAGTCGGACTTCTCCCTGCTGCCGATGCGCCTCCAGCAGCTGATCCTGCGGGCGCGCCGGCTGCATGCCCGCATCCTGCACCTGGATTCGCTGATCACCGATGACCGCCCGACGCCGATGCCGGTGGAGAGTCCGGTGGCGGCCCAGCAGGGTCTGCTGCGCATGGCGTTCCGCCTCGGCGAGGGCTGAGGAGGGCGGCGCGGTCGGTCCCGAAGGCTCCGACCGCGCGCAGACCTCAGAAGGCCGGCACTTCCCCCGGCCGCTTGTCCGTGATGTAGGCCCGGATCGTATCGTTCTGATAGGCGTGGACGAGCTTGGGTACCCACGGAGCGTTCTTGTCCGTCTCCCGAACCGCGATGAAGTTGCTGTAGGGATTGTCGACCGACGACTCGATCGCGATCGAGTCCTTGCCCGGCTTCAGGCCTGCCTCGACCGCGTAATTGGTGTTGATCACCGCAGCATCGAGATCGTCGAGGCTGCGCGATAACTGGGCCGCGTCGATCTCACGGAACTGAAGCTTCTTCGGATTGTCGGTCACGTCGAGCACCGTAGGCAGGATGCCGACGCCGTCCTTCAGCTTGATCAGCTTCTGCGCCTGAAGCAGCAGCAGGGCGCGCCCGCCATTCGACGGGTCGTTCGGGATGCCGACCGACGCGCCGTTCCTGAGTTCGCCGACCGCCTTCACGCGCCGGGAATAGAGCCCGATCGGCGAGACGATCGTGGCCCCGACCGGCGCGATCTTGTAACCCTTCGCGGCGATCTGGTTCTCCAGGAAAGGCTTGTGCTGGAAGGCGTTGGCCTGAAGGTCCCCGGCATCCAGGGCGGCGTTCGGCAGGAGGTAGTCCGAGAACACGACGAGATCGAGATCGAGCCCGTCCTTGGCGGCGATCACCTTGACCTTCGCCCAGACGTCCTCGGCATCGCTCATGATGCCGACCTTGATTTTCTCACCCGCCAAGGCCGGTGCGGCGAAGGTCAGCAGAACGGCGACGACGGAAAACAGCCAGCGCTTCATGAAAAACCCCACAGTCGCCGCTTGCAAAACTCAAGCGCGCAAGAAGATGCATCGACTTAAATTTGAAACTACTCAGGCTCCGCGCGACGAAGACCTCGAGACAAACGGCCGCCACCGGGTCCGTGCGAGACCGTGACGACCGAGGATCGTGACCGGGCGGATCGTCGACGGCACCGGACATTACGACGGCTCGGCTTGGCTGGAAAAGAGGCCGCGCCGACCGGGCCGGCCGGGTGGTACGACCGGTGCGCACCGAGACAGAAGAATATTTTCTCTCTGCGGCGTCAGACAAGATCGAACGCGTCGGCGAGCTGGAAAATTCGCCAGACCATTCCGCCAGAAAATTCTCGCCCCGCTCTGCGACGGCGCAGAACAGGCACGAAAAAACGGGCGGCCCCGCGAGGGACCGCCCGTTCTGATTCGTTTCGGCGCGATCCGTCCGGGATCAGCGCTTGCCGAGGTTGCCGAACCGCGAGTTGAAGCGCGAGACACGACCAGCGCGATCGAGCATCTTCTGCTCGCCGCCGGTCCAGGCCGGGTGGGTGAGCGGATCGATGTCGAGGTTGAGGGTGTCACCCTCCTTGCCGTAGGTCGAACGGGTCCGGTACTCGGTACCGTCCGTCATCACGACCTTGATGAAGTGGTAGTCGGGGTGCTCTGTCCCCTTGGCCTTTGCGGCCGCGTCCTTCGCCATGACCTGTCGTTCCTGTTCTGGCATGCCGGCGGGGAGCGCAGGAGGCGCCGCCCGGCCCGGAATGCGGAAGGTGTCAGCGGTTGCACCGAACCGTAGGTTCGTGGCAACGGCACGTCCAAGCCGACCGTGGTGGCGGCCCGCGGCCATTGAACACGCGCAATCGGATGAGGGGCGGCGTATATCGCAGGCTCTCTCCGGGAACAAGCGCCGTGGACCGGGTGGGAAGAGACGCGTGAGGCGTGATGGCCCGTAAGACCAAAGCGGCGGCTTCCGGCCGGCCGAAGGCCCCATTGAGCGCGCTCCGGCCGCTCCTGCCCTTCGCCCTGCGGTATCGTGGGCGGATCGTTGCCGGCATCCTGGCTCTCGTCTGCGCCTCGGCCTCGACCCTGGTGGTGCCGATCGCCATGCGGCGCGTCATCGACCACGGCTTCACGGCCGACGGCGCGAACGTGATCGACGCCTACTTCCTCGCGCTGCTCGGGGTGGTCGCGGCTTTCGCGCTCTCCAGCGCGGCCCGGGTCTACACCGTGGTCACGCTGGGCGAGCGCGTGGTCGCGGATCTGCGCAGCGCCGTCTTCGCCCGGCTGACGATCCTCGACCCCGCCTTTTTCGACCGCTCGCAATCGGGCGAGATCGTCTCCCGCCTCACCGCGGACGCGACGCAGATCAAGTCGGCCTTCGGCGTTTCCGTCTCGATCCTGCTGCGCAACCTATTCCTGTTCGTGGGCGCGACCGCCATGATGGTGATCACCAGCCCGCGCCTGTCGGTGATGGTGCTGGCCGCCATCCCGGTGATCGTGTTCCCGCTGATCGTCTCGGGCCGCGGCGTGCGGCGGCGCTCCCGGGCCGCGCAGGACCGGCTGGCGGACGCCTCAGCCTACGCCGCCGAGGCGGTCGGAGCGGTGCGGACCATGCAAGCCTTCGGGCGCTCCGGCACGGCTGCGGCCCGGTTCGCGGCCGCCTCAGAGGACGCCTACACGGCCGCCCGGGACTCGATCCGGGCGCGGGCGCTGCTCACCGGTGTGGCGATCTTCCTCATCTCGGCCTCGGTGGTCGGGGTGATGTGGTACGGCGCCCAGGGCGTACTCAACCACACGATGACCGGCGGTGAGCTGTCGCAATTCGTGCTCTACGCTGTGTTCGGCGCAGGCGCGCTCGGCCAGCTCTCCGAGGTCTACGGCGACCTCGCGATGTCGGCCGGCGCGGCCGAGCGGCTGACCGAGATCCTCGCGTCCGAGCCCGCGATCCGTGCGCCCTCCCCGGCCCTGCCCCTTCCCGTGCCGGCCGGCGGCGCCGTAAATTTCGAGGCCGTGCGCTTCGCCTATCCGACCCGGCCCGGTCACGCTGCCCTGGACGGGCTGACCTTCGCGGCGGCCCCCGGCGAGCGCATCGCCATCGTGGGACCGTCCGGTGCCGGAAAGTCGACGGTGCTGCAGCTGCTCCTGCGCTTCTACGATCCGCAGGGCGGCCGCGTGCTGGTCGACGGCATCGACATCGCGCTGGTCGATCCGGAGGCGCTGCGCGCTCGCATCGCCCTGGTCCCGCAGGATCCGGTGGTGTTCTCCGGGACGGTCTCCGAGAACATCCGCTACGGGCGCCCCGAGGCCGGTGAAGCCGAGGTGCGGCACGCCGCCGAACTTGCCAACGCGCACGGCTTCATCGCGGCCCTGCCGCAGGGCTACGACACCCAGGTCGGCGAGCGCGGCGTGACCCTCTCCGGCGGGCAGCGTCAGCGCGTCGCCATCGCCCGGGCGATCCTCAAGGATTCGCCGATCCTGCTACTCGACGAGGCGACCTCGGCCCTCGACGCGGAATCCGAGCGCGCCGTCCAGGCCGCCCTCGACACGCTGATGCGTGGGCGCACCACCCTGGTGATCGCCCACCGTCTCGCCACGATCCGCGCCGCGGACCGGATCCTCGTCCTCGACGACGGTCGCATCGTCGAGACCGGCACCCACGAGAGCCTGCTGGCCCAGGGCGCGCTCTACGCGCAGCTCGCGAGCCTGCAATTCACCGACGCCCTGGACGAGACCGCCCGCGGCAAGGGGCTTCGTACGCGCGGCGAGCGCATCCCCGCCGCCGAGTAGTTTTGGGACTTGGCTGGGTAGGGTTCGGGGACGGAAGGCTCGTGTCCGTCGCCGAGAGCCGGAACAGGACCGTGATCGTACTTCAACGGGCGGCCGCCTTGAAGGTCTAGGCCCCGCCGTGCCTATGTGTCTCCCGTCCGGTGGATGGAACCCGATCGGCTGCCTCGGCTACGCCAATGCCGCCTCCGAGATGCTCGCGCAGGCCGACGCCACGGGCAGCAATCCGATGCTGGCGAGATCCCCCACACGATGGTCGCCGAAGACGGCCACGCTCGGGCCGAGGGGCTGGGGACGTCCCATGCCACCCTGGACCTGGTCGGCGCCGAGCGATGAGTCCGCCCCCGAGGACATCGCCGTCGGTGTGCGCCATTGCGGGCGGGGCTCTCGAAGCGCGTCGTTCGGTCCGGTCTATCGGACGGGCGAGCGCCTACCGCTCCGTCAGCTTCATCTCGATCCGGCGGTTCCTGGCATAGGCATCCTCGGTGGTGCCGGTGTCGAGGGGTTGGAACTCGCCGAAGGCCCCGGCCAGGAGATGCTGCGGCGGGATGCCCTTGCTCGCGAGATACTGCACCACCGCGATCGCCCGGGCAGCCGAGAGCGCCCAGTTCGACGGGAATTGCGCGGTGATGATCGGCCGCGCATCGGTGTGACCGTCGACCCGCAGGACCCACGGCAGGTCCGCCGGGATCTGCCGGGCAAGGTCGGCGATGGCCGCGGCGATCCGGTCGAGCTCCGGGCCTGCCTCCGGCTTCAACGTCGCGGAGCCGCCGGGGAACAGCACCTCGGATTGCAGCACGAAGCGGTCGCCGACCACCCGGATGTCCGGCCGGTTGCCGAGAATCTGTCGCAGGCGCCCGAAGAAGTCCGAGCGGTAGCGCGCCAGCTCCTGGACTTTCTGGGCCAGGGCGACGTTCAGCCGGCTGCCGAGTTCGGCGATCCGCACCTGCGATTCCCGGTCGCGGGTCTCCGAGGCGGCCAGCGCATCCTCGAGGGCTGCGAGCTGGCGGCGCATGGCGCTGATCTGCTCGTTCAGGAGATCGACCTGGGACAACGCCCGCTTTGTCGCGCCGCGCTCGGCCTCCAGCTGCTTGTCAAGGGCACCCGCGGCCCCCTGGCTGACAGTCGCGGCCTCGGCCTGCGACTTGGCCTGATCACGCTCGGCCTCGACGCCGGCGAGCGTGGTGCGAAGGCTGCGGACCTCGTCCTCCTGGCCGCGGCGGTTCGAGCGCTCCAAGGCCAAAAGATCGGTGAGGTCGGCGATCTGGCGGTTGAGCTTGACCAGCGTGGCGTCTCGCCCGGTCAATTCCTGCGACAGGAAGAACTGGCCGACCACGAACACCGTGAGCAGGAACACTACCGCCAGCAGCAGCGTCGCCAGGGCATCGACGTAGCCGGGCCAGACGTTGAGGGGGCGCCGGGCGCGGGCCGCGGTCGAGGCCACTACACCCGCTCCCGGCCGAGCCGGTCGAGCACCTGCTTCAGCTCACGCTCGCGGCTCGCCTGGGCCTCGACCCAGTCGCGGATCATCTGCTGCTCGGCGCGCATGTGCTGGACGAGGCCCTGGATGCCCTCGGCCAGGTTGGTCATGGCCAGCGTCGCGGCACGGCCGCCCCCGCCCTCGGATACGATCGTGGTCAGACGCTCGACCGCCTCCTTGAGATCCTGCGCACCGGCGGCGGCGGCAACAGGCCGGACAGCTCCCGCCACTGCCGGCTCGGACGCCGTTCCGGACAGCAGCCAATCCTGCAATTCGTTGTGGAAACGGGCATGGGCCTGGCCGGCCTGCAGTTCCAGAAAACCGGTGATCAGCGACGAGGCGAGACCGAACAGCGAGGCCGAGAAGGCGAGGCCGATGCCTGAGAGCGGCACGGCGAGCCCGGACTTGAGCTCGTCGAACATCACCCCGGCATCGCCGCCGCCACGCATGCCCTTGATCACCCCGCCGACCGCCGAAAGCGTGTCGATCAGGCCCCAGAACGTGCCGAGCAGGCCCAACAGGATCAGGATGCCGGCGATGTAGCGCAGCATCTCGCGGCCTTCGTCGAGGCGCGCCGCGATCGTATCGAGGTAGCCGGAGGTCCCCGGCAGCAGCGCCCCGGTCTTCCGGGCCGCGATCATCGGCACCATCGGGGCGAGCAGCGCCGGCGGCTTCCGGGCCTGAGCACCGGTCGCCACCGCGTTGACGTAGCCGACCTCGCGGAACAGCCGGACGACCTGCCCGAAGGCGATCAGCACCGCGATCAGCAGAACCCCGAGGATCAGCCCGTTGAGCCCGGGATTGGCCAGGAAGGCTGGGGTGATCTGCTTGAACAGGATGAAGGCCAGGAAGCCCACCAGGATCAGGAATATCACCATACGCCCGAGATAAATCCCGGGTCGCGCCAGCGGTGGACTGCTATTCTCACTGTTGTCGCGGGCGGCCATCGGTCGCTCTAACCTGATCTCAACATGGGGTCGCCAAGAAGCGGGGCCCGTCACGGCCACTGTGGGGGCAGCCCCACCTGCGATCAAGTCTCACCGCGGACACGCTTGTGTGGCGCCAGACCGGGCGAGACCGGATCCACCCGTGGCATGAGGTAGGCATCAGCCCTGCACAAGCGGCCCATTCGACTTAGGCGGGTTCGATCTCGGGTGGTCGGACGCGGGATGGCGGAGCCGGCTCGATCGCGGGCTTTAGCGGTGCTGGTACCAGTCCCAGACCAGATAGGCCGGAAACGGAAGCATGATGGCGAAGAAAATCCAGTCGAACATCTGAGGCATGCGGAGCTCCCTGGTTCAGAGGATCTCTGCAATCTACGGGTGCGGGCCGCTGAAGTTCCTGGGGCGGCGCGTGCCGGCATCCGCTTCGGCTGCGAGGGCGCTAGTCCCAGAACTGAGGCCAGCTCTCCTCGAGATGCGGACCGAGGCGGACCGCCGCGACCCGGGTCGCCAAGCCGTCCGCCTGCGTCTCGACGGCGAAGCCGCACAGCGTCGCCTCGCCGCCGGCGACCTCCCAGCGGGAACCCGGCGTCTTCTGGATCATCCGGCGAATCGGCTCATCCTTCTGCATGCCGATGACTGAGTCGTAGTCGCCGCACATGCCGGCATCCGACAGGTATGCCGTGCCGCCGGGCAGGATCCGGTGATCGGCCGTCGGCGTGTGGGTGTGGGTACCGACCACGAGGCTGGCACGGCCGTCGAGATAATGGCCTAACGCCTGCTTCTCGCTGGTCGCCTCGGCGTGCACGTCCACCACGACGGCGTCGGCGGCGGCCCCAAGCGGGCAAGCGGAGATCTCGCGTTCGACTGCGGTGAAGGGGTCGTCCATGGCGTCCATGAAGACCCGGCCCATCACGTTGACCACGAGCACCCGGGCTCCGCCCTGCGTCTCCACCACGGTGGCGCCGCGGCCCGGCGTACCCGGGGGATAGTTCGCCGGCCGCACCAGACGGGGCTGACGGGCGATGAACACCAGCGCCTCGCGCTGGTCGAAGCTGTGGTTGCCGAGCGTCACCGCATCGGCGCCCGCCTGGATCAGCTCGTCGCAGATCGTCTCGGAGATGCCGAAGCCGCCGGCGGCGTTCTCACCGTTGACCACGACGCAGTCGAGCCGCCAGCGCTCCCGGAGTTTGGGCAGGCGCTCGCACACGACGGTACGGCCCGGGCGACCGATCACGTCGCCGAGAAAGAGCAGCCGCATGGATCAGGATGTCCTGTCGAACCGGATCACGCCCATCTCGGTGATCACGAACTGGAGCGGCCGGTCGTGCGGCTCAGCCGGCACGTGTTCAACCGCCTGGACGGAGAAGCCGACCCCGACCGTGAGGACGGGTCGCCGAGCGGATAAGCGCGCGATCGCGCCGTCATAGTACCCGCGACCGTATCCGATGCGCTGGCCGTCGCGATCGAAGGCAGCGAGCGGCACGATCAGGGCGTCGGGCTCCACGGGCGGAAGCGACGGATCCGGCTCGCTCAGGCCGAAGCGGCCGGCGACCAGCGCGTCCCCGGCCCGCCACTCCCGGAAGATCAGTCCCTCGGGGGTGACGTGCGGCAGTGCGACCGCTTGGCCACGGGCGAGCAACCCCTCGGCCGTGGGACGCGGATCGACCTCGCTGCGGATGGGCCAATAGGCGCCGACCAGCCGGGCCTCGGCCAGTTCCGGCAGAGCCAGCAGCGCGCGGGCGATCCGAGCGGAGGCGTCCAGCCGGGCGGCCGGATCCAGCGCGTCCCGGGCGGCCAGTGCCGAACTGCGCAGTGCGGCCTTGAGGACCGCGTCCGGGCTGGGAGATCCGGTATCTGAAGACGATGAGTGCGGAGCCACGTGAGCCGTTGGAGGATCGATCCCGGGAAACCTACAGAGTAGGTGGGCGCCGTGTTGGCCAAGTCCAGGGACGAGGCCAGGGACAGCTCCCGAGGGAGTCGATAAGGCCCCGGGGAAAGTGCTCCTGACGAACTCTGCAGCCCCGCCTTCGCAATGTAGCGATCTCGTGGGGCTCCCGCCAGGGCCGACGACATGGAAATATCGATGGGCAGGGATCGATCTGATGCGGCATCGGACGCGACGGCTCAGCTCCGTATCGCGGCGGCCGAGCGTTCCTCAGCGAAGGTTGTCGCTCGCCCC
Source organism: Methylobacterium sp. WL64 (assembly GCF_008039945.1). Taxonomy (NCBI): domain Bacteria; kingdom Pseudomonadati; phylum Pseudomonadota; class Alphaproteobacteria; order Hyphomicrobiales; family Methylobacteriaceae; genus Methylobacterium; species Methylobacterium sp. WL64. The sequence continues at coordinate 37,217 of NZ_VRVA01000004.1, read as the reverse complement.
GGCGACGACCGCGCGGGTGCCGGCCAGGATCTCTGCCCGCACGGTCTCCGTCTCGGCCGCGTCCCAGAGGCGGATCAGCTCGATCAGACCGCCATGGGTCGCAGACACCGATTCAGTGAAAAACGCCTCGACCGGAATGCCGGCAACGGCGGCGATCCGCGAGAGCCTGACATTCAGGGCGTTGCGCGCAGGCATGTCGGTTCCGATCGTGGCGCTTGCACTCATGAAACAGTCACTCCGATTGATCGGACGCACGGGATATCAGACATCCTCAAACCAAAATACAATCTATGCAATTAGTCCATCCGGCTTAAGGCACGCACAAGTTGCGTTATCCACCATCGAGGTAGGCAACAAGCGCCGGGACAGCGTTTTGACCCCTGAAGCCCTATTGCAACAGGCTGAACCCATGGGTTTGGGGGCTACCGACGCCGGCAACGCTGCGAAGCGATCAGGAACGGCCCGGCATCCGGATCCGAGGGGCTCGGGCCGAGCCGTCGATGCACTCGATGCCGCCACCCGAATTGACGGTGTGGAGCCGTGTCCCGGCCCAGGCCGGGCCTGGTTCGATGAGGCCGATCAGGGTCTGGGCGAACCCGTCCGGGTCCAGGCGATCGATCCGCGCCAGCCCGAGGGCGCGGCCGTAACCCGTGGCGCAGTCCTGGACCGGGCGGATCAGCTGGCCGCCGCGCTCGACAATGCGCCCGGCCGGCCGGGCGGTCGCAGGATCGATCAGGACCGGGTTGGCCGGATGCGGCGTGTAGGGACCCCGGAAATCGGGAGCCGACCAGAGGCACAGCGCGTCGTGGTAGGATCCGGAGCCGGCAGGCGCCTCGGTGGCGGCATCGCGCACGGTCGCGAACAGCCACCATCGGCCGCCGTGTTCGAGGAGCGTCGCATCGCTGGCGACCACGTCGGAGAGCAGCGTCGCCTCCTTGACCCAACCTCCGGGATAGCGGGTCGCCCGGTAGAGATCGACCCGGCCGGCCGCGGAACTCTCCGGGACCATCCAGACCGCCCCGTCACGCTCAAACACGAACGGATAGGAGAGATGATGGGGCTCCTCCAGCACCGGCACGGGCGTGCCCTCCGGGCCGTCCGGGCCGAACCGGACGGCTGAGATGATCGCCTTGCCGGTCGCGTGCGGAAATTCCTCGACGAAGACGTGCGTGCTCCCGGCGTAGGCGAGCGGGAACGGGTCGGCGTAGAAGCGGTGGCCGTCATCCGGCAGGTCGGTCCACCCGGTCTGGGGGTGACGCCCGAGGTCGATCAGGTCCGGTCCGTCGAGGTGCCGCCAGCCGCAGCGCCAGTGCGGAGCGCGATAGCAGAGATGGTACAGGCGGCGGATGACCGCGCCGGCCAGCATCCGCGCTGCGCGCGAACCGAGTTCGCTGCCCGGCAACGTCCGCTCGGGCCTCGGGGACGGCTCGGGCACGGCCGAGGGCGGAGCGCTGCGCCCGGCGGCGCGGCGAGCGGTTGCTGCGGCGATCAGGGTCACCGTCCGCGCCAGCGCGTCGTCGATGCCGGCGAGAAGGATGCCGGGCCGGTCGGTGCCGAGCCGGCCTTCGGCCTGAATGCGCCCATCCGCGATCAGCGTAGCCCGCGGGACGGCACCGGCCAGCAAGCTCGCCAGCAGGGCGTCGTCACCGCGCCGGCCGTCGAAGGCCAGATGCCAGATGCCGGGCCCGGCAGGTAGGTCACCGCACAGGTCGATCGTCAGATCGGGCCAGGCGTCTTGCCGCCGCCATCGGTCGAGGGCGGTCGGCGGCAGGCGCTCCGAGCCGATACGCGGCAGACGGTGGATCAGTGCCTCCAGCCGGAACAGCAGCTCGACCGTGTCGGGCCACCCGTTCGGGACCTGCGCGGCGTCGATGCTGACGGCGCGGATGCCGGGTGTCGCGGCGATTCGTTCCAACAGGGCGATCTGCCAGCGGCGTGGTTCGGCGCCGTCCAGGCGAACTCTCACATGCATGATGGAGCGCCCCTGCGCAGTGTAGCAGTCCGGCAGATCACGGCTGCGGCTACGACCTAATTCCCAAACCCTAACGGGACGGATAATCCTGGCGGCAGCAAACTTCGGTAGAGGGCGTTTACCAGACGCTGAGTAATCGGTGCGTGCGGCCACGACCCTCGGCAGTCTTGAGGGATTGTCAGCAGTCTGCGCGACACTTGCAGTGGGGGTGGAGCCCGCGAGGGACCGACCGAGTTCGAGACGATGGTGACCGATCGTGGCACAGATCGACCGTAACATTGCCGTGGCGAGCTGGCTCGCGCCGGTCCATCCGGCACAGCCGGAGCGGACGGGCCCGACCCGGCCCGACACCACCGCCGAGTTCGGCGACCTGTGGCGCATCCTGTGGCGGCGCAAGCGCACGGTGCTGACGACCGCCCTGGTGCTCGGGCTGCTGGTCCTCGCCTATGCTCTGATCACCCCGTCCCTCTACACCGCGACCGCGCAGATCCTGATCGACCCGCGCGACCGGCAGGTCGTCCTGAACGACGTCAATCCCGCCGCGCTGTCGCCGGACGGCGGCATCGCCCAGGTCGAGAGCCAGGTGAAAGTGATCGAATCCGACGCGGTCCTGGGCCGGGCCGTGACGCAGGCGCGCTTGGAGAGCGAGCCCGGGTTCGGCGCGGCTCAGGACGGTCTGGTCGCGCGCAGCATCGCCTCGCTCCGGGAGTTGGTGCTCGGTCCCAAGCCGGAGCGGCCGGTCGATGCGCGCGGCCGGGCGCTCGACCAGCTGCGGCGCAAGCTTGCGGTCAAGCGCGCCGACAAGGTGTTCGTGATCGACGTGGTCGTCACCACGGTGGATCCCGACCTGTCGGCCCGCATCGTCAACGCGATCGCGAGCGCCTACCTGGCCGACCAGACCGAGGCGCGCTCCGACGCCGCCAAGCGCGCCTCCGGCGACCTGCGCGGACGCCTCGACGAGCTGCGCAACGCGGTCAACGCCGCCGACAAGAAGCTCGAGGACTACAAGGCGCGCAACGGCCTGATCGCGTCGAGCGGTCGGCTCGTGAACGAGCAGCAGCTCACCGATTCCAACGCCCGTCTGGTGGCGGCGCGGGCCCGGACCGCCGAGGCGAAGGCGCGCCTTCAGGGTATCAAGGATGCGCGCGGCCAGGCAATCGGCTCCGGGGCGATGCCGGAGGCCGTCCAATCCTCGGCGGTCGACCGGCTGCGCGGCCAGTATGCCGAGCTCGCCGCCAAGGAAGCGGACCTGCGCACCAACCTCGGCGAGCGCCATCCCTACATCGCCGCCGTACGCACGCAGATGCAGGATGTCCGCCGCCTGATCGACGCCGAACTGAACCGCATCGCCGGCGCCGCCGAGACCGAGTACCAGCGCGCCCAGGCCAACGAGAAGTTGCTCGCAGCCGACCTGGAGCGGCTGCAGCGGCAATCGGCGGTGACCGCGCAATCCTCGGTTCAGCTGCGCGAGATGGAGCGGGAGGTCGAGGCGGCCCGCACCGTGTACAACACCTTCCTGGTGCGTACCCGCGAGATCAAGGAGCAGTCTGGGATCGACAGCTCGAATGCCCGCATCATCACATCGGCCCGGCCGCCGCAGGATGCGAGCTGGCCGCCGCGGCTGATCCTGGTCGCCGCCGCGCTGGCAGGCGGCCTCGGCCTCGGCGCCGGCCTCGCGCTGACCCGGGAATACCTGGAGCCGACGGTCCTGTCGTCGCGTCAACTGGAGCGGCTGTCGAACGCCCCCGTCGTCGCGGTGATCCCGGGCGTCCAGCCGGGCGGCGCCAGCACGGCAGCCGCGAGCTTCACCCTGGACCACCTCGCCACCACGGCGGGTACGCGGGGCCGCTCGCTGGCGCTGCTGGTGACGTCGGGCCAGGCCGAGGCGACCGAGCGCCGGGCGGTGATCGCGCTGCTCGCTTCTGTGGCCGTGGCACGCGGCGACCGCGTGCTGCTGATCGATGCCGATCTCCGAACCGACAGCGCCGGCACAGCCGGGCTCCTCGACGTGCTGCGCGGTGAGCAGAGCCTCAACGCTGTCACGCAGGTCGATGCGAAGACAGGTGCCCGGCGGATCGGACTCGGCGATACCCAGAAGCCGATCCGCGACGCGCTGGTCCCGACCAACATCGAGCGCTTTCTGGCCGGCGTGAAGGGCCGGTTCGAGCTGGTGCTCGTCGACGGCGGCGTTCTCTCCGAGAACCTGCGTCTCGGCCCGATCGCGGCGGCGGCGGACCGGCTGCTCCTAATCGTCTGCAACGGCGCCACCCGCCAGCGCGACCTGATCGACCTGGTCGACACCTCGGAAGCCCTGGGCCGGCCCGTCTCCGGCTCCCTGCTGCTCGACCGGCGTAGCGCGTGAGCACGGCGCGGCCCGCGGGCTTCGCGCACCGGCAGGCGGCGCGTTCAAGGCCGGACACGCGCCTGCGCGGCCTGGCGCGGCTCGAATCGATGGCCTTCATCCTGCTGACCGTGGTTCTGGTCGGCGTATCCGGCGGCCTGCTCTGGGCGCTCGGCCTCAACTACGACGGCATCAGTGGTTCGGCACCCGCGAAGATCCATCCGGCGACCTACATGGTCGTCGCCCTGGTCGGCTGGACGATGCTGCGCGCAGGCAACCCGGTGATCCCGGTCGCACAGGCCCTCAACCGCCGGCCGGCCTGCGTGCTGCTGGCCTTCTGCGGCGTGCTGCTGCTCATACTGATCGCGGCCCGCGGCGGCACGGGCTTAGCCGGCTCGATCGACACCTTCGTGCTGGCCGGGCTCGTCCCGATCCTGCTGATGGACCGGGATGCCGCGACGCTGCGGCGGATCGAGGCCGTCTTCCACCTGATGATGCTGGCCAACGCGCTGCTCGGCCTGTTCGAGTTCGCCAGCGGCCAGCGGTTCTTCCCGTTCCGGTTCGACGGCATGGCGTTCGAGACGGACACGCGCTCGGCCGCGCTCCAGGGCCACCCGCTGGTCAACGCGACGCTCACCGCCTGCTACATCCTGGCGCTCGCCAACGGCGGTGGCCGCCTGAACCCGGCGCTCCGGGCCGGAGTGATCGCCCTGCAGCTCGTCGCGCTGGTGACCTTCGGCGGCCGGTCGGCCACGGTGACGACCCTCGCGCTCGGCGGGGCGGTCGGCCTCTTCGCCCTGAACCGGACGCTGCGGAGCAACCGCATCCCCCTGATCGGGGCGGCCTGCGCGTGTTTCGTGCTGACGGCGCTGCCGGTGATGGTCGCGGTGCTGGCAGCAGTGGGGTTCTTCGACACGCTGCTCAGCCGTTTCGTCTCGGACGGCGGCAGCGCCCAGGCCCGGGTCGACATGCTGGCGATCTTCGATGCCGTCCCGTTCCGGCAGCTGCTGCTGGCGCCCGACCTCCTGCAGGTCAGCACCCTGCGGCGGATCTACGGCCTGGAATGGGGCATCGAGAACTCGATCGTTTCCGACGTGCTGTACCACGGCATCCTGGTGACGACGCTGCTGGTCGTGGCAGTGAGTCTCTATCTCACGGAGATCGCGCGCAACTGCCGACGCGGCGTCTGGCTGCCGATCCTTACCTTCGTGATCCTGGTCAACACCTTCGAGGGTCTGGCCGGCAAGACCACCATGCTGGCGAAGTTCGCCCTGATGCTGATCGTGCTGTTTCCGCCCAATTCCCTGCGCGCGCGGGCCTGACGGCCGCTCACGGCCGCGGCGTGAGACCCAGCGCGGCCACAAGGGCGGGATCGATCCTATGCGCGTCGTCCATCAGGCCGAGCCCGTCGAACAGGTTCCAGAACGACCAGCCGAAGCCCGCCTGCTCCGCCGCCCGCCGCACGTCGCCGAGATAGGCCGCGCGGTCGGGCGCCCGGGATGCGGTGTACCGGGCATCGGTGCGCAAAGCCCCGAACTCGCCCATCAGGATCTGCCGCGCCGGGATCCCGTAGAGGTCGGCCCAGGCCGCGACCGGGGCCAGCTCCTTCGCCAGGTAGGCCGGTCCCGGTTCGGCTGCGAAGTAGTCGCGCAGCTTCCCCTCGATCACCGCGCGGTCCCGGGCCTTCTCGGCCTCCGGGACCGCGCGGTCGGCAGCCATCCGCGCCCCGACCGCCGCCAGGGTTTCTGGCTGGCGCCCCGGGGTGCCGGGCCAGGGCACGGCGTTCAGCCAGCGATAGAACGGCTCTTCGGTGAGCCATGTCGCGCCCTGGTGGGAGAACAGGTACGGCTCGTAGAAGTGGAAGGTGTAGAGCAGCGGCGTGAACCGGGCGAGGGATTCCGGGTCGAGGACCGTCAGCCCGGAGACGAGGCTGCCGCAGGCGCCGGTCGCCACCAGGGTCAGGTCCGGCGCGGCGCCCCGCGCTGCGGTGAGGAGCCCGGCCTGGATCCGGTTCCAGGCCTCGGCCCCACAGCCCTGCGGCGGCTCGTTGACCGGCTCCAGCGCCACCCGCCCGATACCCTTCCGGACGCAGAGCCGGGCGAGGTCCGCGATGAGATCGCGATAGGCGGGGAACAGCGGCGCCGGGTCCGATCCGTAGAACGCGTCGGGCGTGTAATGATGCGTGGCGGCATTCGCCTGCACGTTGACGAGGACGCGCATCCCGGCAGCCAGCACGTCGTCGATCGCGGCCGAGAGCATGGCCATGAGGTCGGCCCGGCGCCCGCCCGTGAACGCCACGAACGGTCCGGGATCCAGGGGAAGCCGCGCGAAATCGAAGCCCAGCACGGCCAGCCGGCGCAGGTCGCCACGGGTCGGGGTCGGACGGTCGGCCTGGAACGGCGGCCAGGCGTAATCGATGCGCGGCGCCGGAAACTCCGTGGTCAGCGAGAACCAGGGCCACAGGGCGATGCCGCGGCGCAGCGGAAGCGGTTCGGCCACGGCCGCAGCCGGGAGCGGACCGGCGCCGGCGAGCGCGAGGCCGCCGGCCAGCACCGAGCGCCGGTTCGCGCTCACATGTGGGTCCCAACCGTCGCGCGAGCCGGGCTGGCGTCGATCCGGATCGGCGATGCGGCGAGCGCCGGGTAGCCGCCGACCCGGCGCAGCTCGCCTTCGTAGGCTGCCAGCACGTCGTCCCAGCGGAAGCTCTCGGCACGCACCCGCGCCGCCGCACCGGCCGCCGCGACCGCATCGTCGTCGGCGATCACGCGCTCGATGGCGGCGGCGCAGCTGTCCCCGTCCGTGAAGTAGAACTGACCATCGCCCGCGGTGTGGCGGTTGAAGGGATTGTCGTGGGCGATCACCGCGTTGCCGGCCCACAGCGCCTCGACCAGCGACGGGTTGGTGCCGCCGACCGTGTGGCCGTGAAGATAGGCGCGGGCGTGGACCCGGAGGCTCTGGACCAGTTCCGGCTCGTAGATCGCTCCCGGCATCAGCACCTCCAGTCCCGCGGCGTCCTCGACCGCACGGTGATAGGCATTGCCGACCTTCAACGTTCCGAGCACCACGAGCCGCATGCCCCGCGGCTTGCGTGAGAACGCCTCGACGAGCGTCAGGATGTTGTTGTCGGGCTCGATGCGGGCGATCGACACGAGGTAGCGACCCGCCGTGAGACCGAGCGGAGGCGGCCCGAGATCCGCCGGCGGCGGGTCGCCCCCGTAGGGAATCGTCGCGATGGCGCGCCGTGGGCGGCGATGGGCGAGATGGTCCGCAATCGCCGGATGGTCGGCCACGAGGCGCTGCGACGCCCAGGCGGCGATCCACTCGCTCAGGTAGAAGAACGTCCGGACCGGCAGCGACCATTTCGGCCGACGCCACTCGATCCCGTCCATGTTGGTCAGGATCCGGCCGCCGCGCACCCGCAGATAGGGCAGGAACGCCGCGCCGTTGTAGCCGAGCACGAGGCAGACGCCGCCCCGCGACGCCGCGTCCTTCACGCAGAACGCATCGAAGGCCAGCGTCGCGGCCGGGCCGCGCAGGGCGACCTCCACGGTGATCAGTTCGATGCCGTTCCAGGTTCGGGTCGAGATTCGGTCCCCCACCCGGTCGACCTCTGCCTGGCAATACACGCTCACGCGCCAGCCGCGACCCGCCAGATAGAGCGCGAGTCGTTCCGCGAAAGTCTCGAAGCCGCCATGGGCGGCCGGAATCCCGCGTGTCCCAAGAATAAGTAGTGTGGGCACATCAACGGGCACGGCTCTTCCTTTCTTGTCAGCGATTCATATTGTACGGAGACAGGAATAACGGTCGCCTAAACAGGCGATACAACTCACGGTTGTTATAGACTAATAAGTATTCATCTTATGGTAGATTTCTCGATACTCACGACATCTTCTAGCCCAGTCGGTGCTCACGGGGCATCGCATCCGTTCGCGTTTGGGCCGGAGACGGCACAGACTCTTCAGCGTGATGCATTCGCCGAGCCGGGCTCCGCCGGGACGACGCGCCGGTTCATATTCAGCCGCGACCGCGGCGATGCACCGGTCACCCGAATCACCTGCGTGCATCAGGGTTTCGAGCTCTACGGCTCGGATCGCTGCTTCATTGAGACAGTACGGACAATCCGGGCCGCCCATCCGAGCGCGCGGATCGACGTGGTTCTGCCCCGTAGCGGCCCGATCGTGGCGGCGCTCGAGCCCTATGCCAGCGCCATCGTGATCGAGCCCCTGTGGATTCTGCGGCGCAAGAACCTCGCCCGGCTCGCGACGCTCGGGATGATGGCGCTGCCCTTCGCGGTGGCCCGGGCGCTTCGGCGCATCCGCGACAGCGACCTCGTCTACGTCAACACGACCGTGGTGGCCGATTACCTGCTGGCCGCCCGCCTGCTGCCGGGGCGCAGCATCGTGCATGTGCACGAGATCCCGGAAGGCGCCGTGCTGAAGGTCCTGCGCGGGCTGATCCGCTGGAGCGGGGCCAACGTGGTCTTCAATTCGCGCGCCACCGAGCGCGCCTACACGCTGCCCCCGGAAGCCACGGCCCGGGTCGTCTATAACGGCATCGCGGGCCCGGCCGAGCCGAACGACCGGGATTACGACGGCACGCGTCCGCTGCGCGTGCTGATGCTCGGCCGGATCAGCCGGATCAAGGGCCAGGACGTCCTGGTCGAGGCGCTCGCCTCCCTGCCGGAAGCCGTTCGCAACCGGATCGACTTGCGGATCGTCGGAAGCGCCTTCGAGGATGCCGCGCGCGAGGAAGCCCTCGCCGCACGGATCGCCGAGACGGGTCTGTCGAAGCAGGTCACGCTCCAGCCGTTCGTGGACGATCCGTCCGCGCTCTACCGCTGGGCCGACGTGGTGACGATGCCGTCGCAGCGGCCCGAATCCCTGGGACGGGTCGCGATCGAGGCGATGTCCTACGGGGTGCCGCCGCTGGTGACCGACATCGGCGGACTTCCCGAGGTGGTCGCCGACGGCAAGACCGGCTGGATCGTGCCGCCGGGCGGTCCGCAGCCGATCGCCGATCTGCTGGCCCGCATCGCCACCGATCCAGCCAGCTGGCGCGGCTTCGGCGCCGCGGCGCGGGCGCGCTACGAGACCCTGTTCTCGGAAGCCTCGGCGGCCGAAGGGATCAACGGCATGGTTCGCGCGACCCTGCGGGGCGCGTTCAGTGCCGACAAGGCGGTGACGGCGGAACAGGCCCCGCGCCCGACGGCGTGAGCGGAGCCCGCGGGCTCAAGCGCTCGTCGGCGGACACCCGAGCCGGGCCAGCGATCATCCGTCGCGACCGATCTCCGGTGGACAATCGACGCCTCAGTCAGATTCGGTAAGTACCAGTCGTCGATAAAGCTCGACGGCCAGAACGTACGCGTTTTGGCGAATCTCGAAGCGTCGGATCGGGAGCGGTCATCCGCACCGTTCAAGCGTCGGACATTGCACGGTAGGGTCGGCGGTCCCCGCCGGCGAGCGGACCGGACCGGCGGAGGAACGCCTCGTCATGGATGTCGTCGGCTTCGTCACCCGGATCATCGACAGGGTCTCGGCAGAGAACCTCGTCGCCGCCGGCCTGCTGTTCGCGACCGCGTTCGGCTGCGCGCTGATCGCCTACTTGCGGACGGCCGAACGCTATTCGTTCACCGAGTTCTTCGAATTCGTGCTGCCGCACGAAGTGATGACGCACCCCTCCGCGCGGGCCGACCTGCTGTTCTACGTCACCCGCAAGGCGATCATGCCGTTCCTGCTGATCCCGGCCGGCGTGACCTTCGTGGTGGCGGTCGGCTACGCGACCAACCGGGTACTCGGCACCGTCTTCGGGATCGACCAGCCGGTCTTCGGTGATCCCGGACCCGTGACCGTGGTGCTGTTCACCCTCACGATGCTGCTGGCCTACGACCTGTCCTACTACCTCTACCACACGGCCCAGCACCGCTATCCGTTCCTGTGGGAGCTTCATAAGGTTCACCACTCCGCCGAGGTGATGGTCGGCATCACCAAGGACCGGGTCCACCCGCTCGACGAGCTGATGAATCGCGCCTGGGACGGGGTGATCCCCGGGATCTGCTTCGGGATCTGGAGCCTGCTCGCGCTCGACCCCGTCGAGCTGACGGTGTTCGGGATCAACGTCTACATCATGCGCAACATCCTGATGATGGACTTCGTGCGGCACACGCACTTCAAGATCTCGTTCGGCCGGCTCAACGCAGTCATCCTCTGCCCGCACTGGCACCAGCTTCACCACTCGACCGCGCCCCAGCATTACGACAAGAATTTCGGGCTGCTGTTCTCGTTCTGGGACCGTCTGTTCGGGACCCTTCACGTCCCGGATCCGAACGAGGATTTCACCTTCGGCCTCGTCGACCGCGACGTCGCCGACTATCAATCGCTGTCGGGGCTCTACGTGCTTCCGTTGAAAAAGATGGGCCGGCGGATCGTGCGGCAGGTCAGGCGCCTGCGCGGTATTCCGACCCAGCCTCGCTCGGGCGCTTGACCATGTCTCCTGAACGTTTCGAGATCGTCCGCTCCACCGACCGACTCGCGGCCGTCGGACCGGCCTGGACCGACCTGTGGACCCGCAGCAATGCCCTGGTGTTCCAGAGCCATGCCTGGATCTCGGCCTGGTGGGCGAGCGCCCCCGACCGCGATCGCCGGGCGCTGGCGATCGTGCTGGCGTGGCGGGGCGAGACCTTGGTCGGCGTGCTGCCGCTCGCAACGGTGCGGCGGAAGGGTTTTCGCGTGCTCGAATGGGCCGCCAAGGATTGCTCCGATTTCGGCGACGCCGTGCTGGCCGACCGCACGAATGCCGGGCTGGTGCGCCGGATGTGGCAGCAGGCCAGCCGGGACGGCGGATTCGATCTGGCCTATCTCAACCGCCTTCTGCCCGACGCTGCCGCGCGGGTGCTGCTCGCCCCCGCCACCGGGGGCGTCCGGCTGCGCCTGAACCACCGCGACGAGGCGAACTGGCGGGTGCGCGGCCCCTGGCCGACCGGGCAAGCCTGGTTCGACGCACAGTCGAAGAAGACCCGCCAGAACTACCGCCGCGGCCAGAAGACCATGGGCGAGCACGGGCCACTCACGTTCCGGCTGCTCGGCCCCGAGGAACCGCTCGGGCCGGTTCTCGACAGGCTGACCCAGTTCAAGCGGGCCTGGCTGGCAACCCACGACCTGCCCTCCACGGCGTTCTACGACGAGGGCTCGCAGGCCTTGCCCGCGATGGTCCAGGTGCTGGCCGCGACCGGGCTGCTGCACGCTTTCGTGCTCGAATGCGGCGGCGCCGTCGTCGCCGTCTCGATCAACTTCGTCCAGGCCGGGACGATGATGGCGTTCGTTACCACCTACGATCCGGCCTTCGAGCGCGGCTCGCCCGGCATGGTCCTGATGATGGATTACATCATGTGGTCGATCGACCGCGGGCTGCACACGGTCGACTTCCTGTGCGGCGACGAGGGCTTCAAGGGCCGCTTCGGCACGCAGTCCCTGACCCTGACCTCAATCATGGGCGGGCGCACCCCCCAGGGCGCGGCCGCACATCTTGTCGACCGCACACGGCACGCGTGGCAGCGGCGCTTCGGCAAGGACGGCGCCGCGGAAGGGGCGCCGACCGAGGCCGCGGCGTAACGGACTGACGCTTTCCGGGCGGACTGGAAGACACGACGTCCGCGACCCGTCAGGGCATCGCCGCCGCCAACCGCTGCCCCCGCGACAAGCTTCGGAACGCACCCATCGACCAGGCCAAAGTCGCGATCTCAGAGGCGAGGAGTCCAAGGAGCGCCGTGGCGGGGGGCAGCAGCAGGAGAAGCGGCACCATGAGGGCGAAGCCGAGGGTGGCGCTCGCCACGGCTCCCGCCGTGATCGTCCGGAAGGCCGCGGAGGCCTCTAGATAGGCACGGGGGATTGCGTAGAGCAGCGACACGGCCACCACGCTCCAGATGCCGAGGCCGATCCAACCCATGGGCTCACCGGTGAAGCGGCCCTTGAAGAGCACCTGCTCGATCAGCGGCAGGGTCGCGGCCATCACCAGCCCGTAGACCAGGCAGGCGCCGGCGATCAGCAGGACGTAGCGCGTGACGAGCCGGCGGGCGGCCTGAACCTGCCCGGCGGCTAGAAGGCCGCTGATCTCCGGCAGGACCATGTTCATCAGAGCGGCCGTGGGGATGCGCAGCGGCGCGTAGAGCACCAGCGTCGCGGCGATCGGCGCATAGGCGGCCGGGCCGGCCAGCAGGGCGAACAGGAGCGTCAGGCCCTGTCCCTGGACGGTGAGGCTGGTCACCCCGGCCAGCGACCACGCCAGGGTCCGCCAGATCGCCCGGTAACGCGCCCGGGCCCGTGCATGGAGCGAGAGTCTCAGACGCTCGCGCAGCGCTCCGTACGCCACCGCGATCGCGATGGCATGGGCCAGCGCGATAGCCAGGAAGGCCCGGTCCAGCAGCGCCGTACCCTCCTCGCCGCTGAGCCCTTGCCAGATGAACGCGGCGCCGCAAACAGCGTAGACGAGGTCGCTCAAGCCTGCGATCCGCGGCTTTCCACGGGCAAGCAGCACGATCCGTAGATAGCTGCGGAAGCCATAGAGACCCACGAACGCCCCCGCGGCCAGCGCGCCGAGACCGATCGCGGGGAGCAGCGCCACGCCGGTGGCGAACGCCATCAGCACGGAGACCAGGGCTGCGCCGGAGCCGAACATCACATCGTAGCCCAGTACCGCCGGCCGGCCGAGACTTCGGGTGAGGTGGAGCGTGGCCGGCACCGTCACCAAGGCGCGGATATAGGTGATGCCGACTGCGCCGACCGTGAACACGATCGCGAACAGCCCGTAATCGTGGGCGCCGAGTTCGCGCACCAGCAGGATGTTCAGCGCAAAGTGGAACAGGCTCTGGATCAGCTCGCCGGACAGGATCACGGCGAACCGTCCCGACAGGGCTGCGCGCACAGAGGCAGTCAGGCGTCGTCCGCGGGCCGGCATGGGAAGGGTGTCACCGGAGCGCGGCATGGGTCTCGACTGATGGTGGGGGCGCCGTCGTCCCGGGGGGCGATGGCCACGTCTCGGCTCCGGGAACACGGGGCAGCGGTCCGCACGGCATCCGCACGCCCGACGGAGGCACGGATTCTATCGGCCGGTCCAGTCCGTATTGTTCCGGGTCCCGTGCCCGAGCGCATCCGGAAGTGCGGCGAGACAGCGCGCGATATCGTCCGGGTCGGTCCAGACATGCGGGCTGAGGCGCAGTGCGCCCGAGCGCTCGCTCGCGTAGATCCGTGCCGCCTGCAGGCGATCCAGAAGCCCATCGGGCAGGCCGCCGGGGGCGCGAACGCCGAGGATGTGATCTGCGCGCAGATGCGGGGGCGCAACGGTGAGGCCGAGCGCCGTCACGCCCTCGGCGAGTCGACCGGTCAGGTCCCGAAGCCGCGCCGCGATGGCCGGGACGCCCCACCCGGCGGTGAGCTCGAGACCGGTCGCGGCCATGGAGAGGGCTACGGGATCGTTCAACTCGCCGCGGTCGTAGCGCCGGGCTCCGGTCGCCGACGTGCGATTTCCGATGTTGTCCTCGATCGGCCGGCCCTCCTGCCGATGGGGGGCCGCGTACAGGAACGCGACGCCGTAGGGGCCGAGCGCCCATTTGTAGGTCGGGAAGGCGAGGAAATCCGGCTGCCAGCGGCCCACGTCGACGGGCGTTGCGGCCACCGCCTGCGTCGCATCGATCACCAGGGCCGCCCCCGCCGCATGCACCGCCGGTGCGAGCCGGTCGAGGTCGATCAGGCTGCCGTCGGTCCAGTGCAGGGGTGTCAGGGTGGCGATGGCAAGCGGCTTGGCTGACGGCTTGTGGATCGCCGCCAGCAGGGCGGCGGTCCAGTCGCCGTCCGGCGGCCGGGGGACTTCCTCGACGGCCAGATCGTGCGCGGCCGCCAGCCGGTCGAAGGCGTAGCGCAGGGACGGGAACTCGTCGGCGACCCGCAGCAGGCGCCCGCCCCGCGCGGGAGCGAGGTTGTACGCGGCGGTCGCCATGGCGTGGCTCACCGAGCCGACGATCGCCACATCGTCCGCCCCCGCACCGATCAGGTGCGCCGCGGCTTCGCGGGCCCGCTCGGCGAGGGCCGGAAACGCCGTCCTGGGATGATCCCAAGGCCGGCTCTTGGTCAGGATGCCCGCCTCGCCGGCGGCCCGGACAACCCGCGGCAGCGGCGACCAGGCTGCGGCATCCAGGTAGCTGACGTCCGCCGGCACCTCGAACAGGTGGCGCAGACTGGCAATCGCTTCGATACGCGGCATGATGCAAGCGAGCGTAGAGGATCGGACGGGCAGCCGCCATCGTCCGGGCTTGATTGCTCAGCCCCGATGCCGCAAGCCGGCGGACCACAGCCCCGCGAGGCACCCGTGCCGACCCGCTTCCTGCCAACGACCGACATCGCGTCACGATGGGACGCCTGAGTCGCGACTGCTTCGACGCTGCCCCCGCGCCCATGCGGGTCGCCGACGCGGTGACGCTGCTGCGCGCGCGCCTGCCGATCCTGTCGGGCGTCGAATCGCTCCCCGTCGACCGGTCCGACGGGCGCGTCCTCGCCGAGGATTTGATCGCTCCGATCGATCTGCCGCCGTTCGATAACGCGGCCGTCGACGGCTACGCCGTGCGTGCCGGGGACGTCGCGACTGCGGGCGAGACACCCCTGCCCCTGGGCGGCCGTGTCCCGGCCGGGCACGCGCCGGTGGATCCCGGGCCGGGCTTCGCGGTGCGGATCTTCACCGGAGCGCCGATGCCGCCGGGGACCGACGCGGTGGCGATGCAGGAGAATGTGCGGATCGACGGCGACGCCGTGATCCTGCCGGCGGGCCTCGCCTCGGGGTCCAATCGTCGCCGGGCGGGAGAGGATATCGCGCACGGCAGCCTCGCGATTCCGGCCGGCACCCGACTGGGACCGCGCCACCTCGCGCTGGCCGCCGCGCTCGGCCTGCCTGCCCTGCGCCTGCGCGTGCCGCTCCGGGTGGCGTTGTTCTCGACCGGTGACGAACTGACACCGCCCGGCCGACCCCTCCCGGCCGCCGGCATCCACGATGCCAACCGGCCTATGCTCGCCGCCCTGCTGCGCAGGCTCGGTGCCGAGCCCGCCGATCTCGGCATCCTGCGCGACGCGCCCGGCCCGTTGCGGCAGCGCCTCGAAGCCGCGGCCGCCGACCACGACCTGATCCTCACCACCGGGGGCGTCTCGGTCGGCGAGGAGGATCACGTCCGAGCCGCCGTTGAGGCGTCCGGTGCGCTGACCTTTTGGCGGCTAGCCATCAAGCCCGGTCGGCCCGTGGCCCTGGGCACCGTCGCGGGCACGCCCTTCGCGGGGCTCCCCGGCAACCCGGCCGCGGCCTACGTGACCGCCCTGGTCGTCCTCCGCCCGCTCGTCCTGCACCTGTCGGGCGCACGCGACGAAGCGCCGACGCTGACGGTGCGCAGCGGCTTCGCCCAGGAGAAACGCCCGGGCCGGCGCGAGTACCTGCGCGTCCACGTCCGCATCGGAGCGGACGGCGTCGCGGAGGCGGTTCCGTGTGCGGGGGGCGCCCTGTCCGGCCTGTCGGCCAGCGACGGGCTGGTGGAACTCGCCGAGGATCTGAGCGCGATCCGTGTGGGCGATCCCTTGCCATACCGGCCGCACGGGGACTTTGGGTGAGCTGTTGTTCGCGCCCACGAGGCTGTAGAGCGTCAACCCCGTTCTTGCCCGACCCGTTCGAGATCCCGTGCCCGTGCTCGCCGACCGCGCCCCCGCCAAAGTCAATCTGACGCTCCACGTACTCGGGCGCCGGGCCGGAGACGGCTACCACGAGTTGGAGAGCCTGGTGGCCTTCGCGGGAACCGCCGACCGCCTCACCCTCGACCCCGACACCGCGCTCGGCCTCACCGTCAGCGGTCCGACCGCCGGTCCGGCCGGTCCGACGGACGACAACCTCGTCCTGCGCGCCGCTCGCGGGCTGGCGGCACGGGTGCCGAACCTGCGAATGGGGTCGTTCCATCTGGTCAAGCGCCTGCCGGTCGCGGCCGGCATCGGCGGCGGTTCGTCGGATGCCGCCGCGGCCCTGCGGTTGCTGGCGCGTCTCAACGACCTGCCGCTCGATCACGCGGCCGTGATCGCCGCCGCACGCGGGACCGGGGCCGACGTGCCGGTCTGCCTCGACCCGCGAGCCCGCATGATGCGTGGCGCCGGGGAGGAGATCGGCCCGGTGCTGGGGCTCGCGCCGCTGCCGGCCGTGCTGCTCAATCCCGGCGTGCCGGTTCCGACCGCTCCGGTGTTCAAGGCCTTGGGCCTCGCTGTCGGGCAGACGCTCGACGGCGCGGCCCATCCTGGCATCGCCGGGGGGCTCGGCGCGGACGCCCTCCTGGCAGCGCTCACCCCGGCCCGGAACGACCTGGAGGCGCCGGCGCTCACCGTTGCCCCGGTGATCGGCGAGGCCCTGGCGGCCCTGCGTGAACGGGAGGGATACCGCCTGGCACGGATGTCCGGTTCCGGTGCGACGGTGTTCGCGCTGTTCACCGACCGCCGCGCGGCGGTGCGGGCCGCCGCCGCCCTGCGGGCCGCACATGCGGATTGGTGGGTGGCGCCGACCTTCCTGCGCTGAACGGCGCGTCGCACCTGCCCTCAGCCCCCGCTTGCCCCCATGCGGATGCGGTTCCGGCGGAAATACGCCCGGCGCTCGGCCTCAGCGCGGACCGTCGAGGCGCGCACCTGCAACAGGTCCTTGCGGGTGAGGAGCCCAACCAGCGCACCGCTCTGCGAATCGGTGACCGGCAGGCGGCCTTGGCCGGCCGACAGCATCACGTCGAGGGCGTGCGAGACCACATCGCCCGGATGGACCAATGCTAAGCCGGCATCCGAGACGCGTTCGGCGAGGGTCTCGTCGGCCGCGTCGTCCGCCCGCGTCTCGATCGTCCAGCGGAGCGCGTCGTCGCGCGTGACCAAGCCCACGGGCCGGCGGGTGGCGTCGAGCACCGGATAGGCGTGGTGGGGACCGGCGGTGATCGCCGCCACGGCCTCGGCCACCGGGAGATCCCCCGCGAGGGTGGCGACCTCACGGGTCATCACGGCCTCGACCCGGGCCAGGTCGTAGGGATCGATGCCGTATTCCCGGGTCACGTGCTGTCCGCGCCGGGCGATCTTCTCGGTGAGGATCGACCGCTTGAGCAGCAGCACGGTCACCGCGTAGGCCGCCATTGTGGCGGCCAGCAGGGGCGCCAGGGCGGCGACGTCGCCGGTCACCTCGACGGCGAACACCACTCCGGTCAGCGGCGCCGGCAGGGTCCCACCGAGCATCGCCGCCATGCCGAGCAACGCCCAGAACCCATGCGCGCCGGGGAGGACGAGGCCGATCAGCCAGCCGATCGCGCCACCCAGGATCAGCAGCGGCGCGAGCACGCCCCCGGACGTGCCCGACGACAGCGCCACGAGCCAGATCACCGCTTTCACGACGAGGATCGTCAGCACGGCTGCGGCCAACATGTGCCCGGACAGCAGATCGCGGATCACGTCGTAGCCGACACCGAGCGCCCGGGGCTCCACCAGGCCGCCGAGGCCGACCGCGAGGGCACCAAAAGCGGGCCACCACATCCAGTGGATCGGCAGCCGGCCGAACCCGTCCTCAAGGGCGTAGAGCGCGCGCGTAAGCACACCGGAGATCAGCCCGCAGGCTAGCCCGAGTGCCGCACAGGCCGGCAATCCCCACCACGGCAGCGCCGGATTGTCGGTGAAGGGGAAGAGCGGGCCGGCCTCGAACAGGGCGGGCCGCCAGCATGCCGCCGTCACCGCACCGACCGTGACCGGAACGAGGCTGCGCGGGCGCCACTCGAACAGCAGCACCTCGACGGCGAGCAGCACGGCCGCCACGGGCGTGCCGAAGATCGCGGTCATGCCGGCCGCGGCGCCGGCCACCAGCAGGGTCTTCCGCTCGGCCGCGCTCAGATGGAAGAACTGCGCGAACAGCGAGCCCACCGCACCGCCCGTGACGATGATCGGCCCTTCCGCACCGAACGGCCCGCCGGTGCCGATCGCCACCGCCGAGGAGAGCGGCTTCAGCACGGCTACCTTGGGCGACATCCGGCTGCCGCCGATCAGGATCGCCTCCATGGCCTCCGGGATGCCATGGCCGCGGATCTTCTCAGAGCCGTAACGTGCCATCGCGCCCACGATCAGGGCACCGATTACGGGAATCGCGATCATCCAAGGGCTAGGCGTCGCGCTGGCGAGTGACGTCAGGGCGGTGTCGAACCGGCCGTACCAGGCGAGATTGGTCACCAGACCGATTAGCGTGAGCAGGATCCAGGCGGTTGCGGTGGCGGCCGTCCCAGTGATCACCGCGAGCCCGGCCAGTGCCAGCACGCGCCGATCCGTGCTGAAATCGCCAAGCGTCCGACGCAGCGGCCTTTCGGAGCCGCGCGCGATATCCTGTCCGCCGTCCATACAGCCCTCCGTCCTACGAGGCCTAATTACATCGTGATACGATATATTCAACCGCGTCGCGTTCGGAGCGGGGTGCAGCGAGCCGGCGGAACCCGTATGGATCCGGACGGTGTGCTGCCGAAGACCTGAGCCCGGCACCAGGGAGATCATCGTGGCGTCCGAGGATCCTCAGACCGCGCCGCTGTCTCAGGAACAGTACGCCGCGCTGGCGGAGTTCCGGTACCGGCTGCGGCGCTTCCTGGCCTTCAGCGAGGCGGCGGCAGGCCGGGCCGGCATCCCGCCCCAGCAGCATCAGGCACTTCTGGCCCTGGCTGGGCATGTCGGGCGCGCGCCACCGACCGTCGGATTGCTGGCCGAGCAGCTCCTGATCGCTCCGCATACGGCGGCCGAACTCGTCGCCCGGATGGTCGATGGCGGCCTGCTCACGAAGGGACGCGCCGCCGAGGATCGACGCCGGAGCGAGCTGGCGCTCACGCCCCGGGCCGAAAACCTGCTGCGCGATCTGACCGCTGCGCATCTCGATGAGCTACGCGGCCTAGCGCCGGCGCTCTCGGGCGCACTCGCCCCCGCGGCGACCTGACGCATAGGGGACTGGATGGTCTGTTTCCGCGGGGGGAACGGAGATGCCGGATCCTTACAGTTCGGCGGTGCTCAGCGCCAAGCTTCGCGGGTTCTACGCGTCGCTGGTAGCCAATCCGAATGCGGCCGACCGGCGCGTCACGGCGGCCTTCGCGGCAGTTCCCCGGGAGCCGTTCGCCGGCCCGGGGCCCTAGTCGATCCTCACCGCGCATGTCTGGCGATCACAGGATCGCGGCCCACTCTACATGACCACCCCGGACGACGACCCCGCCTTCCTGTATCAGGACGTGCTGGTCGCCCTCGACGCAGCACGCGGCATCAATATCGGCCAGCCTAGCCTGCACGCCCTCTGCCTCGATGCGCTCGCGCCCCGGCCCGGGGAGACCGTGGTCCGGGTCGGGACCGGCAGTGGGTATTATACGGCGCTCCTCGCCCATCTCGTGGGGCCGGACGGCCTCAATGCCGGGGCGCCGCGCCCGGCCCGTGCCTGGCTCGACGCGCTGCGGCCGGCGGGCCGACTTCTGTTCCCGCTCCAGGCCGCAAACCGCCGGGGCGGCATGCTTTTGCTGCGCCGGGCCACGGGTGAGGCAGCTTGGCCGGCCCGTTTAGTCTCCATGGCGAGCTTCATTCCCCTCAAGGGCATGCCGGAGGCGGGCGAAGTAGGCTTGTCCAATGCTTTCGCCCAGGGTCCCCTCGCGGCGGTTCGTTCAATCCACTTCGACGCGCCGCCCGATGCAAGCTGCTGGCACGATGGCGGCGATTGGTGCCTCTCGACCCATGACGCGTCCCGCGGCTGGTGCCTCGTGCTCCATATCGGAACTGGCACAACGTGCAGGCTTTTAGGATGACGCTCTCATTAGGCGAGCACGGCTAACTGGCCGGCAACGCGGCCGGTCCCGATCTTTGCCTCCGCGTGGCGCGAATGGCCCTCGGCGCGCAGATCTCCGACACGGATGCAAACCGCTTGGCGCCTCTCGCTCACCGGAACGACGTCCAAGCTCATTTCGTGCAGAGCCCAGTAAAGACGCACGCCAGCGTCATGGTCGGCGTCCTGCTCGATAGTAGGCGAAAGCCCCGGGGCACGCAGATCGAAAGGAGCGCTCTTCAGCGCGCCCGGGCCACGCAGAAATCCACGGCCCCGTTGAGCGCGGCCTTGACCGGACCGTCCGGGAAGACGTCGAGGGCGGCGCGGGCCTGGGCGCCATACTCGTGGGCGCGGGCCACCGTCTCCTCCAGGGCGCCGTGCCGCTGCAGCAGGTCGAGGGCGGTGCCGAGGTCGTCCTCGCCGATCTCACCCTGCTGCAGGGTCCGCCGCCAGAAGCCGCGCTCGCCCTCGCTGGCCCGGCGGTGGGCCAGCACGATCGGCAGGGTGATCTTGCCCTCGCGAAAATCGTCGCCGACATTCTTGCCGAGGGCAGCCGAGGTGCCGCCGTAATCGAGCACGTCGTCGATCAGCTGGAAGGCGATGCCGAGGTTCATCCCGTAGGCGCGGGCGGCGACCTGCTCGGCCTCCGGCCGGCCGGCGAGCACCGGCCCAACCTCGCAGGCGGCGGCGAACAGCTCGGCGGTCTTGCCGCGGATCACCGCCAGGTAGGCGGCTTCGTCGGTATCGAGGTTCTTGGCGTTGGTGAGCTGCATCACCTCGCCCTCGGCGATCACCGTGGCGGCGGCGGACAGGATATCGAGCGCCCGCAGGGAGCCGACCTCGACCATCATCCGGAAGGCCTGGCCGAGCAGGAAGTCGCCGACCAGCACCGAGGCCTCGTTGCCCCACTTGATCCGGGCGGCGACGCGGCCGCGCCGCATGTCGCTCTCATCGACCACGTCGTCGTGCAGCAGGGTCGCGGTGTGCATGAACTCGACGCTGGCGGCGAGCTTCACGTCGCCGTCCGACGGGTCGGCGTAACCGCAGAGCTGCGCGCAGGCGAGCGTCAGGATCGGGCGCAGCCGCTTGCCGCCGCTGGCGATCAGGTGGTTGGCCACCTCCGGGATCATCGCCACGTCGGATCCGGTGCGCGACAGGATCGTGGTGTTGACCCGCGCCATGCCGTCCGCCACCAGCGCGACGAGGTCGTTCAACCCCGCCTCGGTCTCGGGCTTCGGATTCTCGATGGAGAGGGCCATACCCAAGATCCGCGACCTCCAGTCCGGTTCCCCCGCAGGGGGCGGGCGATCCCTTCGCACGCGCCTCGCGGCGCCGCAACATCGGCGCAGAGAGGATATGGTGCGAAGGGAATGCGCAGCGAACGCGACGAATGCGCCGGACGACCGGCATCCTTCGAAGAATTGCGATGATCGTGCTGATTTCCGCGAATGATCCCGTGCTGATCGGCTTTGCCCGCACGGTGCTCGAGGCGGCCGAGATCCCGGTCCTGGTGGCCGACACCCATATGAGCGTGATGGAAGGCTCGATCGGGGCGTTCGGTCAGCGCCTGATGGTTCCGGGCGATTGGGCGCCCCAGGCCCGCCGGTTGCTCAAGGATGCCGGGCTCGCGCACGAGTTGCGTGACCCGTGAGCCCGGAGCCCGATGCCTTCCTGGGCGGGATTTTGCGCCTGCACCAGCCGCCCCGCGGAGCGCACCGGGCCGGGACCGATGCGGTGCTGCTCGCCCGGCTGCTGGTCCCGGCGCCGGGGGAGCGGTTGTGCGATGTCGGCGCCGGGACCGGCGCGGTGGGTCTGGCCTGCGCGGCGCTTCATCCCGGAACCTGCCCGACCCTGGTGGAGCGCGACCCCGAACTGGCCGGGCTGGCCCGGGCCAACGCCGTCCTCAACGGCATCGCGGCTTCGGTGATCGAGGCCGACGTTCTGGCGCCGGCGGCCGAGCGCCGCGCCGCCGGGCTGGAGCCCGACAGCGTCGACCTCGTCCTGACCAACCCGCCGTTCTTCACCACGGGCCGCCACCGCCCCTCCCCGCATCCCGGCAAGGCGACGGCACACACGTTTCCCGAGAGCGGCCTGGACCTCTGGATCCGCGCCTGCACGGCGGTCCTGCGACCGGGGGGCCGGCTCGGGCTGATCCACCGGGCAGACGCCCTGCCGGCCTGCCTCGACGCCATGAAGGGCCGCTACGGCGGGATCGCGATCCGCCCGGTCCACGCCCGGGCCGAGGCGCCGGCGATCCGGGTGCTGATCGCCGGCATCCGGGGCAGCCGCGCGGCTCCGAGCCTGCTGCCGCCGCTGGTGCTGCACGGCCCCCAAGGCTTCACGCCCGAGGCCGAGGCGCTCCACCGGGGCGCGCCCTGGCCTCGGGCGTGAAGGGCCGTCCGGTCAGGCCGCGAGGGCCGTCGGCACCGCGTCGTCGATGCCGAGAAACCGCTCGACGGCCGGCAGATCCGAGAATCCCAGAAACTCTGGGCGCAGCGGCTCGGGCAGCCCGTCGAAGTTGAGCCCCGGGAACGTGTCGGGATGCGGGTAGAGCTGCCACTCAGCCCCGGGCTCGACCGGCGGGAACAGGATCGCGACTTTCTCGTCGCCCAGGCGCACGATCCGGGTCGGGCTGTACGACAGGGTCTCGATGCTCCAGCCCCGATGATGGTCCCGGCGGGCCTTCAGGGTACGGCGGCGCGTCGTGAGATGCATGGCGGTCTCCTGCGGGTTTGAGCGTTCGAAACTTCAGGCGGCGCTGCGGCGGCCGGTGCGCTTGGGCCAGCCGAGCGCCACGAGGCGCGCCTTGGCGTAGTCGCGGACCTCGTCGCGGGTGCCGGGCGGCATCGCCGCCAGGATCGCTTGGGTGGCCCCGTCGAGCATCAGGTCGGTCACGTCGTTGATCGTCTCGGCACCGTCGATGCGGCGCTTGAGGTCGCCCTCGGCCTCGGTGACCTCGTCGAAGGGCTGGGCCTCCTCGAAATCCTCGTCCACGGCCCGGACCGTGGGCAGGTGGGCGCGGAACTCGTCGGCCTCCTCCTCCGAGTAGACCAGGCCGTGCAGTTCGATCAGCTTGAGGATGACGCGGTCCTTCCCGCGCTTCTCCGCCATGGCGTAGACGTAGGCCGCCTGCTTGCCCGAGACGCGGTAGTTCACGTTGACCAGCGCCTCGCCCATCGACCACTCGACCCGGTCGGCGGCTGGCTTCGCACCGGATTTGGCACCGGGCAGGCGCCCGGTGACCAGCAGCACGGCCTCGTCGCGCTCGGCGCGGATGATCGTCGGCGGCTCGAACACGATCCCGGCCTGGGCGGCGATCCGCTCCAACGTCTTGTGGTAGATGACCGCCGTGCCCTGCACGCGCCAGACGTTGCCCCCGAAGGGCTCCCCGTAACGCACCAGGATGTCGGCGATCTGCTTGTCGGCGGTTCGCATGCGGGGCTCGTTCCGGTGAGAGGCAACCGCGTCATCCACAGCTTTCTACGGCGACGCTCTTTTGTTCCTGTTTTGTTTCATCGTATATGCGGGATCGCGGCGGCGTGCGCAAGGGTCGGGGTCTGCTGTCCGCGGAAATCAGACGGGGCTGCGTCAGTGCGTGCGGGGGCGTCGCAGGACGCATCCAGGGGCTCGGTTTGCCGCGGAGGCGGTGATGGCGCGGGCGTTTCGGATTTCGTTTCGCGGCTCAGGATGGCGACGGGTCCGGGCTCCATCACCCTGTGCCAATCCAACCGCCTCATCTCGGAGCGCCCGCGTCAGGATGCGGGGTTAGGCGGGAGAACGTTCGGGTTCGCGATGATCCTCGCCATCATCGCAAGACCAGCCTAGCAAGTACGGGCCCGGATCTGATCCGATCATGCATGGGACCAATGCTTTCGACCCGTGCCGGCCTTTGGATGGCTGCCGGCCCTTCTGGTCAGCGGCCATCTTCTGGCCGCCCGGCAACTCGAGTTCGGGGTGAGGACCAGACTGTCGTAGCCCGACCAGATTTTTTTCTTGACTTAGAGTGCGCTCAAACCCGCAGCATTCTTAGCGTCGTGATGAGAAGATATTCGTGAAGATCGGAGAACTCGCGAGGCGTTCGGGATTGTCTGCCCATACGATTCGTTACTATGAGCGGATCGGGCTACTCCCCTATGCTGACCGAGATCAGTCAAACCAGCGTGATTACGACGCGTCTATCCTAGCGTGGATCGCATTCTTAGATCGTCTCAAGACGACCGGTATGCCGATCCGGGACATGCTGCGATACGCAGCATTGCGCGAGCGTGGCGTCATCACTGAGGCTGAGCGCTGTGATTTGCTGTGGGAGCACCGCGAGTGCGTCCGCGCGCATGTGGCCGATCTGCAAGCCTGCCTTCTCGTCCTCGACACCAAGATCGCCGGCTACGCCGGCTCTGACGGGAGGACGCAGGCGTATGACACGACAACACCGCAACGGCGACGAAAGCCGGCTAGAGCGCGGGCAGCGAGCACTCGCTGAGATCGACGGCCAAGCAGGAGAGAAGGTCGTCGCCTCGCTCGCGGAGATCGCCCCTGACTTTGCGACCTACCTTATCGAGTTCCCTTTCGGCGATATTTACAGCCGCCCCGGCCTAGAACGGCGTTCCCGCGAGATAGCCACTATCGCGGCACTAACGGCGATGGGCAATGCAGCACCACAACTTAAGGTCCACATAGAGGCAGGCCTGAACGTCGGCCTCTCGTGTGAAGAGGTCACTGAAGTTATCATGCAGATGGCCGTTTATGCAGGCTTTCCAGCAGCATTAAACGGATTATTCTCAGCCAAAGAAGTGTTCGCGGCGCGTTCGACAGCCGAGCCTTGTGCCCCAGGGGCCTGACGCCGCCTTCGTCATCGACAACGGCGCATCGTCGGTCAGGCGGGTCGACCTGACCGGCCATTCGACAAACGTTGCACAGGGCTTCGATGTCGCACCAGTCGCGCGTGGCCGGGCTCGGGACGGCAACCTACCGGTAGACGTATGGGGATCGGGCAGCAACTACAGGGTAGTCATCGATCCAAGACGGTAAGTGTAGCGATCGGGTCGCATTGCTTGACTCTCACGGCCGCTTGCAAGGGGCGAGGAGGGAGCGCCCCGGTGATATCCACTTCGACGCCTCTTTCATCCAAAAGCAGACAGGCGGAAATCCGCTCAGCCACGCCGTATTGGCGGGGCGATGCCGGCCCCTGATGGCCATCCATCGAGCGGCAGGTTCGGCGGCTCTACGCCTTTCGAGGTCACTCAACGGCCGTCGTGAGGACTTGGGGCGGGACAGCCGGTTCCGGCGCGGGCTGGGCCACGAACATCTTGCCCGTGGCAAAAGCAGCCGCGTTGACGATGCCCATGGTGAAGAGCCCAGCCGCGAGGGCAACAAACATCCACGCGGGGCCGAGCCCGAGGATAGCCGCGATCCAGGCCCCCCCCAGCGCCACCCCCATCCGGAAGACGCTGGCCGTGAGCGGCCAGCCGACACGGCCTGCACCTTGGGCCGCGAAGTAGAGAGCAAGGCCGGCCCCGAAGAACCCGTAGAACGGTCCGACGATGCGGAGATAGGAGGAGCCCGTAGCCAACATGGCCGGATCACCCCCGAACAGACCGAGCCAAGCTTCAGGATACAGGGCGGCCGCAACGCCGATGGCCTCCGTCAGAAGACCGGCCACGATGGCGCCGGTGAGCGCAGCCTGACGGGCGCGGGCCTGCAGTCCGGCGCCGAGGGCGGTGCCGACGATGGCGGCAATGGGCGAACCGAGCCCGAATACGAGGGGGACCAGCAGGTATTCCAGCCGGGCGCCGGTTCCATACCCGGCAACCGCGGCCGGCCCCGCCGTCCCCACGAAGCCCGTCGCGGCGATGACCGTGACGTTCGACGTGATACTGGCGATGCCGGAGAGCAGGCCGACGCGCAGGATCTCGCGGGACGGCGCCCAGGTAAGCCTCGGGAGGCGCCGGCTCGGGTGCAGGACGCCGCGGCCAGACCAAATCGAGGCGGCGAAGACGGCGGTGCCGGCGGCGTAGTAGGCCGCGAAAGCGACTCCGCCGCCCACGACCCCGAGCTTCGGGAACGGCCCCCAGCCGAAGATCAGCGCCGGCGAGAGAGGGATCAGCACGATGGCGCCGGCGCAGGTGACGCCGGCCGGGAGGGCCATGTTGCCGGTACCGCGGATCACGGCCGCGAGCGCGTTGAAAAGCCAGATCAGGACCGCTCCGCCGAGCACGACGTTCGCGTAGGCCGTCGCAGCCTGGAGCGATTCCCCCGTGCCGCCCATCGCGGCGTAGAGGCGCGGTCCCAGCGGCAGCGCGAGCAGACTGGTCACGAGACCAAGTCCGAGGCCGATGGCGACAGCGTGCCAAGCGACGAGGCTGGCCTCCGCCTTCCGGCCGGCGCCCAGGGTACGCGAGACCGCCGACTGGATGCCGCCGCCCATGCCGCCGGCCGACAGCATCTGGACGAGCATGACGACCGGGAAGACGAGGGCCATGCCGGCTAGGGCGTCGGTGCCGAGCTTCGCGACGAAGTAGGTCTCGATCAGGCCGATGGAGGTCTGGACGACCATCACCACGACGTTCGGCCCGGCCATCCGAGCCAGGGTCGGCACGAGCGGCGCTTCGAGCAGGCGACGCGTTCGGATGTCCATGGCAGAACCCTCACGGCCTCACGGATTTCAGCGCGGGCACGATGGCCGATCCGCCACCGGCCGGCGGATCGCCGTCGAGAACGGCGCGGTCGCTTGACCGGCGGCGGGTGGCATCCCGGCACCGGACCGATCGAACGGAAGGCCGGTCGTGCGCGCGGTCGCGACGAGGTAGCCTGCCGCGTCGCGGGTGCGGTCCTCGGACCCGGAGTGCCGACCTCCGGCATGGAAGACCAGACCGAAGGCGGTCAGCGGCCCAGGCGTTTCTTCGGCCATCGATGGACCTCTTGGAGTGGCCGACCGCCCGGCATGCGGACACGTGCCGTGCCAGCGCCAAAGCCGATCAACGCGACCGCCTATTCATGCTGACCGTAATTTATACTGCGGCTTCGTGCAAGCTTGAACCCGTTTGGGAGTCCGGTGGATGGCCATCGTCGGCTCGCCAGCTGTCTTCCTCGCCGCCACCGTCCGTCAGCGTTTGTGAGTTCGGAGACCGAGAGGCGAGCGCCGTTTCGGACCTCGGCACGGTCAAGCGGATCGCATGCCGGTGGTCGTGCGGTGAGCGCTTTCCAAACCGTGGCGTGGTCACCCCGGAACCCGCGATGACGCGCGAGCGGACGGTGGGACGACCGTACCACTCAGATGACCGCGGTCTCGGTCAGGGCGACGGACAACGCCCACAACCGCGCGGCCTCGTCAGGATCCACCGCATACGCCTTGACGCCCACGAACGGCACAGCTGCCGCTTCGGCCCTAACGGCCACGTCGCAATCCTCGCAATAGAGGCCGCCGAGTCCGTCGAGCAGCGGCGAGGTCGCCGCCCAGACCTGGGTGGCGGCGCCCTGGGCCGGCGTCTTGAAGGTCGGGTCCGCGGGCGTGCCCTGCGCGTCGAGCCAGCCTTCCGCGATCATCTCGTCCTGCGTCAGGTGGCGCTGGAGCGGGGTGAAGATTTTTCCCGGGTGCAGCGAGAAGGCGCGGATGCCCCGGTCCTGCCCCAACCGGTCGAGATGGGCGGCGAACAACGCGTTGGCGGTCTTCGACTGACCGTAGGCGTGCCATTTGTCGTAGCCGCCGGCGAACATCACGTCGTCCCAGCGGATCGGCAAGAGGTGATGCCCGGCCGAGGACACCGCGATCACCCGGGCGCCTCCCGCGAGCAGCGGCAGGAGGCGGTTGGTGAGGGCGAAGGGGCCGAGATGGTTGGTGGCGAACTGCGCCTCCCAGCCCGGCCCGACCCGGGTCTCCGGGCAGGCCATCAGGCCGGCATTGTTGATGAGCCCGTCGATCGGCCGGCCAGCCTGCAGGACGCCCTCGGCAAAACGCCGGACGCTACCGAGGTCCGACAGGTCGAGGGCGTCGACCGTCGTCCGGGGCATGTCCTGCGTCGCGATCCGGGCGGCAACCGGATCGCGGGCGGCGACGAGGACTTCGGCGCCCGCGGCCGCGAGCGCGCGGGTGGTCTCGAGACCCAGGCCCGAATGCCCCCCGGTGACGACGGCAAAACGCCCCGTCAGGTCGCGCCCGGCCAGGACATCGGAAGCGGTGCTGCGGGCGCCGAACCCGGATCCGAGCGGCGTCTGGTGATCGATCATGGTCTTGCTCCGGGTCGCCCCGGCGATGCTGCCGGTGCGCGGACCATCGACCCGGAAAGCCGGACGCTCCATGCTGGGGCGTCCGCGAATCCTGTGCGGGCGTCCGGTTCGCGCCATGGATCCGCTCTCCGACGTTCTCGCGTTGCTCAGGCCCCGAAGCGCCCTCAGTGCGGGCCTTGATGCCGGCGGCGCCTGGGCGATCCGCTTTCCCGCCCATGACGGGATCAAGTTCAACGCCGTGATGCGAGGCGCCTGCTGGGTTGCGGTCGAAGGCGAGCCCGAGCCCATCCGGATGGCAGCCGGCGACTGCTTCCTGCTGACCCGGGGCCGCCCGTTCCACCTCGCGACCGACCTGGCCCTCCCGGCGATCGAGTCCGCCGCGATCTACGACCACGCGGCCGACGCGGTCGCGACCTGCAACGGAGGCGGCGACTTCTTCCTGGTCGGCGGGCGGTTCTTCTTCGCAGGCGACGCGGCCGGGCTGCTGCTCGACGCGCTGCCGGCGATCGTGCCGGTCCGGGATGCCTCGAACCAAGCCGCGATCCTGCGCTGGGCGCTGGACCAGCTGGCCGCGGAACTGCGCCAGGGCGCGCCTGGCGGCGCCCTGATGGCCGACCACCTCGCGCAGATCATGCTGCTCCAGGTGCTGCGGCTCTGGCTCGCGTCGGGGCGGCAGACCGGCTGGCTCGGGGCGCTGGCCGATCCGCGGCTGGCGCGGGCGCTGACGGCCCTGCACGCGGAGCCGGCGCGGCGCTGGACCCTGGCGGACCTCGCGGCGTGCGCAGGCATGTCGCGCACGACCTTCGCGGACACGTTCCGCGCCGTGGTCGGCCGGACGCCGCTTGCTTACCTCGCCGGCTGGCGGATGCAGTGCGCTGCCGACCGGCTGCGACGCTCCGGCGATTGCGTCGCCGCGATCGCGTATTCCGTCGGCTACGAGTCGGAGACGGCGTTCCGCACCGCCTTCCGGCGGCACATGGCCTGCACGCCGATGCAGTATCGACGGACAAAGGCCGCATTGTTGCTGCACCGCACCCTGGGCTAGACCGCCGGAACGATGTCCGAGACAGACGCCATGACGCCCTCCCTCTGGACCCGCCTGTCGAACCCGAGCCACTTCATGCGGTGGTCGGGCGCGCTGGTGCCGTGGCTCACCGCCCTGTCGCTCGGCGTGCTGGCGGTCGGCCTGTACCTGACGTTCTTCGCCGTGCCGCCGGACTATCAACAGGGCGAAACCGTGCGGATCATGTACATCCACGTCCCGGCGGCCTGGCTCGGGGTGTTCTTCTACGGCGCCATGAGCGTGTCGGCGATCGGGACCCTGGTCTGGCGCCATCCGCTGGCCGACGTGGCGCAGCGCGCCGCTGCGCCAATCGGGGCGGCGTTCACGCTGATCTGCCTGGTCACCGGCTCGCTCTGGGGCAAGCCGATGTGGGGGACCTACTGGGTCTGGGACGCGCGGCTGACCTCGATGCTGGTCCTGCTGCTGATCTATTGCGGCATCATCGCCCTGTGGCGCACCCTCGAGGAGCCGAACCGGGCCGCCCGCGCGGTGGCGATCATGACCCTCGTCGGCGCGGTGAACCTGCCGATCATCAAGTTCTCGGTGAACTGGTGGTCGACCCTGCACCAGCCGGCCTCGATCCTGCGCATGGGCGGCTCATCCATCGACCCGTCGATGCTCTACCCGCTGCTGATCATGATCGGCGCCGCGACTTTGGGCGGGATCACCCTCCACCTCTACGCGATGCGCACCGAGATCATGCGCCGCCGGGTGCGGACGCTGACGATCCGCGAGGCCGAGCGCCTGGACCGTGCGCAGCCGCGCCTCACGCCGAAGCCCGCCGGGATGCCGGTCGGGCAGCCGGTCTAGGACCTTATCGATGGATCTCGGGTCTCACGGCGGCTTCATCGTCGCCGCCTACGCCTTCACGGCCCTGGTCATGGCCGGGCTGATCGGCAACGCCCTGCGCGACCGGCGGGCGCAGCTGCGCGCCCTGAAGGGCTTCGGGGAGGAGCGGCGGTGAGCGTCGACGAACCCCTGGATCGGCCGCCCCCTGTCCGCCGCTCGCTGCTGCTGGTCCTGCCGGTCCTGGCGTTTGCCGCGCTGGCGGCGGTGCTGTTCCTGCGCCTGCGCTCGGGCGCCGACCCAGCCGCCCTCCCCTCCGCGATGATCGGCAAGCCGGTGCCGAGCTTCAGCCTGCCGGCGGTGCCGGGCCTGAAAGCCGGCGACGCCCCGGTGCCGGGCCTCTCCAGCGCCGACCTGAAGGGCCAGGTGACGGTGATCAACGTGTTCGCCTCGTGGTGCGCACCCTGCCAGGTCGAGCACCCGATGCTGATGCGGCTCGCCCGGGAGCCCGGGATCCAGCTGGTCGGCATCGACTACAAGGAGCCGACTCCCGCCGCCGGCCAGCGCTTCCTGGCCCGGCACGGGGTGCCGTTCCGCGCGGTCGGCGCCGACGCCGACGGGCGCGCGGCGATCGATTTCGGCGTCTACGGCGTACCCGAGACCTTCGTGGTCGGGCCCGACGGGGTGATCCGCGACAAGCTCGTCGGCATCCTCACGCCGGAGAACTACGCCAGCGTGCTGGCGCGGATCCGGGCGGCCGGGAAGGTCGCGGAGGCGCGCTGACGTCTCCATCCCGGAAGGTAGCCGCCGCCTCTCGGAACACGATGAGATGCCCTCAAGAACCCTGCGCGCCCGGCTTCGGCTCCTTGCGCTCGTGGCGGGTGAGCAGCGGCGTCTGTGCCAGGGCGAACAGCACGGTGATCGGCATGATGCCGAACACCTTGAAGTTGACCCAGAAATCCTCGGTCTGGGTGCGCCACACGATCTCGTTGAGCGCGGCCAGGATGAAGAAGAAGAGACCCCAGCGGAAGGTGAGCTTGCGCCAGCCCTCCTCGGTGAGGCTGAACATCGAATCGAGCACCACCGAAAGCAGCGAGCGCCCAAAGGCGAGCCCGCCGAGCAGCACGGTGCCGAACAGCGCGTTCACGATGGTCGGCTTGACCATGATGAAGGTCTTGTCCTGCAGCGCCAGCGTCAGACCGCCGAACACCACCACGACCACGCCGGACACGAGCGGCATGATCGGCAGCCGCCGCACCAGCGCGAAATGAACCGCCAGCGCCACCACGGTCGCCGCGATGAACACCCCGGTGGCCACGAACAGCTTCTGGTCCGGCGCGACGCCGAGTCTTTCCGAATAAGCATTGCCCAGGAAGAAAATGACGAGCGGTCCAAGCTCCAGCGCCAGCTTCACGAGCGGCGGCAGGTGGCGACGGGGAGGAACGGATTCGATCTGCATGCGCGTCAGTTGGCTCGGATGCGGCACCCGCACTAGGCTGGAAGCCGGGCTGGCGGATTCGGGGCTGTGTGGAACGGGGGGCTTGCGATGTCCATCACGATCGACAACGCCGAAGTCGCGGCGCTCCTCGCCGACCTCGCGGCAACGACCCATCGCGCAGCGCCGGATTTGCTCTTGGAGCTGCTCCGGCGGGAGCGCGCGCGGGTGGCCGAGGATCGGGAGACCGACTGCGCCGACGCCATTGCGTCTGGACGGTTGCTGCACGAGCGAACCTACGCGAGCCCGCTCATTGCTTCCCGACCGATCGACGAGATCCTGGCGTACGACGAGAACGGTTTGCCGGTTTAACCGCCGTTGTCGTCGACAGCTCCGTACTTCATCGCGATCCTCGACCAAGAGCCGGATGCGAGCCGCTTCAGCGTAGCGATTCGCAACTACCGCTACCGCTCCCTGGCGGCAGCGTCTTATCTCGAACGTGCGATCGTGATGTCGGGCTGGGTGGTCGGTCGGGTCGAACTCGACGACTGGCTGTTGCGCGAGCCGAGCAAAGTCATTCCCGTCGACCACGCCCTCGCAGGTCGCGGCCGACGCCTTCGCGCCCTACGTCAAAGGCCGGCATCCGGCCGGGCTCAACTTCGGCGATTGCTTCGCCTACGCCCAGGCCCGGACCCTGAATGCGCCGGTCCTGTTCAAGGGCGACGACGTAGCCAGGACTGATGTCCTACGTATCGCCGCCTGGAGCCGTTCCCGATCACGTTGCAATCTCGAACGGCTCTCAATCCTTGATACAACGCGCTCGCTGACGCGGAGCCGGTATCCCCTTCGGCGGCGCGCGCTCTAATCCTTCTCCAATCCGGCGATCGCACGGGCGAAATCCCGGGCCGCGAACGGCTCCAGATCCTCCACGCCCTCGCCGACGCCGATGAAGTGCACGGGCATGCCGAACTTGGCCGCCAGCGCGACCAGGATGCCGCCGCGCGCCGTGCCGTCGAGCTTGGTCATGACCAGGCCCGAAACCGGCGCCGCCTGGGAGAACAACTCCACCTGCGAGATCGCGTTCTGGCCGACGGTAGCGTCCAGGACGAGGATCGTGGCGTGCGGCGCCTCCGGGTCCTGCTTGCGCAGCACGCGCACGATCTTCTCCAGCTCGGCCATCAGCCCGGCCTTGTTCTGGAGCCGGCCGGCGGTGTCGATCAGCAGCACGTCGGTCCCGGCGGCGGTTGCCTGCTTCAGCGCATCGAAGGCGAGGCCGGCCGCGTCGGCACCCTCACCGCCGCTCACCACCGGGGTGCCGGTGCGCGCCCCCCAGACCTTGAGCTGCTCCACCGCCGCCGCCCGGAACGTGTCGCCGGCCGCCAGCATCACGGTCCGGCCCTCCGCGCGCAGCTTCGAGGCGAGCTTACCCAGCGTTGTCGTCTTGCCGGCGCCGTTGACGCCGACGGTGAGGATCACGAACGGCTTCTTCGTCGCGTCGATCGACAGCGGCACCGCCACGGGCTCCAGCGCCCGTTCGACCTCGGTGGCCAGGATCGCCCGGACCTCGTCGGGCGAGATGCCCTTCTCGTAGCGGCCCTTGCCGACCGCGTCCGAGATCCGCGTCGCGGTCTCCAGGCCGAAATCGGCCTGGATCAGGGCGTCCTCCAGATCCTCCAAGGTGTTGGCGTCGAGCTTGCGCTTGGTGAACAGGCCGGTGACCCGGTCGGTCAGGGCCGACGAGGTCCGCTTCATTCCGGAGGTGAGCCGGGTCCACCAGCCCTTGGCCTCGGGCTCCCGGTCGGGTCCCGCGCCGGCATCGTGGGCGAGCGCGGCGGCGGCATCGACCGGCTGGATGTCGGGCGCCGGCTCGACCACCGGGTCCCGGTTCACGTCTCCGGTATCGACCGGGGCGGCGCCGTGCGCGGGATCGTCGCCGGCCGTGCCGGCGGGCGGCCGCTCGGGCTCCCCCTCGATCGGCAGCAGATCCGCCCCTTCGACCACGTCTGCGACGGGCGCGTCCGTCTCCTCGGGCGGCAGCGGGATGTGCGCGACGTCCTCGGCCCCGCTCGCATAGTCGGGCTGACCCTCGGCGGGCGAGGCCGGGGCATCCGCGGGCAGCTCCGTCTCCGCAATGTCCTCGGCCGTGCCGTCGCCAGAGCCCTGGCCCTTGCGCCCGAACAGGCGCCCGAACCAGCCGGGCTTATCCTCGCTCGCCATGAAACCTCGTCCTCGCCCCAGCTTGCCGACCCGATGCCGAACCCCTAGAGCCGATGTCGACCGCGTTGCAAACGGCAACGACTCCAAGCCCTTCGTTTCAAGTCCTCGGTTCGCTGCGCCCGCCTGCACCGGACCGGCCGCCGCTCCGGCGGCGCGCGCCCTGGCCCGACCGGATGTCCTTCACCTTCGATATAGGTGCCCGCCTCCTCTACCGGGATGCCCTGCTGCTCGTCATCGACAAGCCGCCGGGCCTTCCGGTCCATCCCGGTCCGCGCGGCGGCGAGACCCTGACCGACCATCTCGACGGCCTCCGCTTCGGCCTGCCGCGCCGCCCCGAGGCGGCCCACCGGCTGGACCGCGACACCTCCGGCTGCCTGGCGCTCGGCCGACACGCCAAGGCGCTGGCCCGGCTCGGAAAGCTGTTCTCCGGCAGCGCCGTGGACAAGACCTACTGGGCGGTGGTGGAGGGCGGCCCTGACACGGATTCCGGCCGGATCGACCTGCCGCTGGCGCGCCGCTCCGACGATCCGCGCTCCTGGTGGATGAAGGCCGACCCGGCGGGCGACCCGGCCCTCACCCACTGGCGGGTGCTCGGCCGGGCCGGCGGCCGGACCTGGCTGGAGCTGAAGCCGGTCACCGGCCGCACGCACCAGCTCCGGGTCCATTGCGCCGCCTCAGGCTGGCCGATTTTGGGCGACTCGATCTACGGCATCGGCCCGCGCGGCGGCAGCCTGTACCTGCACGCGCGGACGCTCACGATCCCGCTCTATCCGAAGCGGGAGGCGATCACCGTCGAGGCGCCGCCGCCGAGGCATATCGCGGACGCCGTGGCGGGAATGGGCACGTAAGGCAGCCGATCGTTTTCGGCCAAGCGCGATCCATCATTGCGGCTGGGAAGAGCGGTTTTGACGCTTCAGGCAGCGATCAGCCGCGCTCCGTCATGTCCCGCGATCGAGACCGTGTGAAACGTCCCCGCCTCGAACTCCCCACCCAACCACACGACCGTGAAATCCGCGCTGCGGCCCGTCCCGCCGCGCTCGGCTAGCACCGTCAGCGCGCGTCCGACCTGCCCGTCGAGATGCCGGCGCAGCGCGTGGGCGCCGGCTTCGCGCAGGCGGGCGGCCCGGTCGCGGATCACGTCGGCCGCCACCGGGGGCATGCGGGCGGCGGGCGTGCCCGGGCGGGGCGAGTACGGGAAGACGTGCAGGTGCGTCAGCCCGCATTCCATCACGAGGTCCAGCGAGCGGGTGAACTGATCCTCTGTCTCGGTGGGGAAACCGGCGATCAGGTCGGCGCCGAACACCACGTCGGGACGCAGGTCGCGGACGGTCTCGCAGAAGCGGATGGCGTCGGCGCGGCTGTGCCGGCGCTTCATCCGCTTGAGGATCAGGTCGTCGCCGGCCTGTAGCGAGAGGTGCAGGTGCGGCATCAGCCGCTCCTCCTCGGCGAGCACCGCCAGCAGCGCGTCGTCCACCTCCACGGAGTCGATCGAGGAGATACGCAGGCGCGCCAAGTCCGGCACCGCCCGCAGGATCGCTCGCGCCAGCGTCCCGAGGGAGACCGACGGTCCGGGCAGGTCGCGGCCATAGGCGGTGAGGTCGACGCCGGTGAGCACGACTTCGCGGCCGCCATGGGCCACGATCGTCTGGACCTGCGCGACCACGTCGGGCACCGGCACCGAGCGCGAGGCGCCCCGGCCGAACGGGATGATGCAGAAGGTGCAGCGGTGGTCGCAGCCGTTCTGCACCGGCACGAACGCCCGCGTGTGGCCGGTGACGGAGTCGATCCGCGTCGGCGCGATCGTGCGGGCTGCCATCACGGCACCGGGGCCGGTGCCGGTGGGCGACCAGCCGGCGGGACTCAGCTTCTCGGCGTTGCCGACGAGGCGCGACACCTCGGGCATCGCCGCGTAAGCTTCGGTCTCGACCTCGGCGCCGCAGCCGGTGACCACGATCTCGGTCCCGGGCCGCTCGCGGGCGATCCGGCGGATCGCCTTGCGGGCCTGCCGGCCGGCTTCCTGGGTGACCGCGCAGGTGTTGACCACCACCCGGTCGCGCCCGTCCGCCGCCGCGTGGACGCGCAGGGCCTCCGACTCCACCGTGTTGAGCCGGCAGCCAAAGGTGAGGGTCTCGACGGTCATCAAGCGGTGCCGAAAAACAGCTCCGGCGCCAGATTGCCCTCGGCGACGAGCGCGACCGGGCCGGTCATCAGGACATGGTCGTCGGCGCGCCATTCCACGAACAGCTCGCCCCCGGGGAGACGGACATTGGCTTGCCGGCCGATCATGCGCAGGCGCGAGGCCGCCACCACGGTGGCGCAGGCGGCGGTGCCGCAGGCCAGCGTCAGCCCGGCGCCGCGCTCCCAGACCCGCAGGGTGATCGCCTCGCGCTCGGTCACCTGCGCCACCGAGATGTTGGCGCGCTCCGGAAACAGCGGGTGGTTCTCCAGCATCGGTCCGATCCGGGCGAGGTCGTAGGCGGCCGGATCCCGGTCGACGAAGAACACCGCGTGCGGGTTGCCCATGTTCACGACCCCCGGCGAATGCAGGATCGGATCGTCGATCGGGCCGATCTGCAATTCGATCCGCCGCGTGTCGGGGAACGGCTCGGAAAGCGGAATCTCGTCCCAGGCGAGCTTGGGCCTGCCCATGTCCACCGTGAAGGCGCGCTCCGAGATCCGGCGCACGCCGACGCGCCCGGCCGCGGTCTCCAGGACCAGGCGGCCGCCCTCGGCGGGGCGGGCCATGGCCGGGTCGTCGAGCATCGCGTAGGCGACGCAGCGGGTGCCGTTGCCGCAGGCGCCGGATTCCGAGCCGTCGGTGTTGTAGATCCGCATGAACGCGTCGGTGCCGGCGCTCACGGGATCGTGCAGGACCATCAGCTGGTCGAAGCGCGAGCCGGGATCCTGCGCGATCGCCCGGGCCTCCTCCGGGCGGACCTGGGTCGCCGAGCCGCGCAGGTCCAGCACCACGATCGCGTTGCCGGCGCCGTGCATCTTCAGGAAGCGTCTATGGGCGAGTGCGCTCATGCGGCCAGAGGGTTTGAGGGGATCGGCCAGCTATATGGCAAAACGCTCTGCCCGACGCGAGGGGCGCGCGCGGCGTGGCAGATGCGCCGCACCCGCGACTCTCGTGACCCATGCCCTCGCGGGCGGGCCGGATCGCCATTAGGTTAGCCGGCGGGAGCCCACGCGACGATCCGCCGGGACCCGACCGGAGCGCCCCCGTGATCCGCCTTCGTTCCCTCGTCGCCGTCTCGACCGCCCTGGTCTTCGCCACCGGACCGGTCGCGGCGCAGCAGCAGCCCGCGCCCCCGCCCTCCAC